>CABUAP010000028.1 GCA_902489675.1 uncultured Azospirillum sp.
TTATTTTTACAAAGACTGCACAATTTTGATAAAATGCTCACCCCGTTCCATAAAATTTTTATAAAATCCGAAACTCGGACTGGTTGGCGAAAACAATACCGTACCGCCGCCAAGCCCGCGCAGCTTATTATACGCAGCTGATACCGCCGCTTCAAGCGTCGAAGTTTCGATCAATTCAAAATCTTCTCTTTTAACCATATGCCGCAACGTATCGGCAATTTTCGGGCCCGTTTGATAAAGAGTGATCACCATTTTAACCCGCTCATTTTTTTCTACCGTTTCGGCATAGGCCTGATAATTCTGATCATTATCCTGCCCGCCGGAAATCAGCACCAAATTCCCCTCAAAACTGCTCATAGCACCAATAGCTGCCTCCGGCGCCGTCGAGATACTGTCGTTAATAAAAGTAACGCCGTTTTTAACCGCAACCTTTTGCAACCGATGCGGCAGCGGCTCAAAATTTTTCAGAATCTCCGCCGCCCGCTTAACATCAAGCCCCAAATAAGCCAAAATAGAAAACACGCCGGCCAAGTTATCCATATTATGATTGCCGCTCAGCTTCAGCTGGCGAATATCCGTCAACTTTTCCGCCCCATGATACAATACGCCGTCCTGAGCATAAAAGCCTTCCGGCTGATTATACCACTGCCGGTTTTTAGCATACGGCGCCGTATATTCAACCAACTGCGGATTGCGCCGATTGGCAAAATAAACATCACCCGGTTTTTGGTTGGCAATCAAATGGATTTTATCCCGACAATAATTCTCATGCCCGTGATGCCAATCGGTATGAACATAAAATAAATTGGTAAACATGGCAATTTGCGGAGAAGCCGTCAAATCCGATGCCTGATAACTCGAAAACTCTTCAACGATAAAATCATAATCCTCGTCCAACAGCTCAATCATCGGTTTGCCGATATTGCCGCCAAGCCCGACCTTATACCCCATTTCTTTCAGAATATAAGCTAAAACGCTCACACTGGTGCTTTTGCCTTTAGAACCGCTGACACCGATCACCCGGCAGCCGGAACACGCCAAAAATTCATTCAAACACAAATCGGTCACTGAGGTCACGACAATTCCCCGTCTTTGGGCTTTAAGCAATTCGTCCCGATAAATACTGACCCCGGGTGAACGAATAATAATCTCCACCCGGTCAAAAGCGCTCACGATATCCCCGCCGCAAATCAGCTCAAAAGCCTCACAACACACGGGCTTTTCAATCTTGCTGTCATTAAACAGGACAATCTTATCCGTAATCTTATGCTCATTCAGGTAACGAACGGCTTGCTGCCCTTCGGCGCCCAGCCCCCAAACAGCAATTTTCTTATTTTTCAGATCGTTGATTCGCATTTTTCTTGTCCTTAGCTTCTATCGTTTTATCCGCAGCCTTATCATCAGTATTTGCCTCGGCTTTGGCTGCTTTTTTCTGACGCCGCGCATAGAACTGAGTCTGCGCCTCTTCGCTGATTTCGCCGCCGCGGTGTACAACCAATTGGTTAAACGGAATCTCAATTCCTTCTTCGCGGAAACGGCGGTCTATCTCATACCGCAACTCACTGGGGATTGACCAGCCGCTCCAAATATCGCTGGTATAAGCGCGCAGCTCAAACTCAAGGCTGCTGGCACCGAAATTGTTAAACAGCACATAAGGTGCCGGATTTTTCAACACTTTTTTATTGGCTTTGGCGCATTCCAGCAAAATATCCGTTACTTTCCGCGGATCGGTACCATAAGCCACCCCAACCGTCACCGAACGTCGTGCCCAGTTGTTACTGTGCGTCAGGTTGGTAACCGATGTCGAAAGCAATGTAGCATTAGGAATAATAACGCTGGCTTTATTAAAAGTTTCCACCTCGGTTGAACGAATATTGATCTGCTTAATTCGTCCTTCTTCATTATTAATAATCACCCAGTCGCCGACTTTTACCGGCCGCTCAAACAACAGGATAATCCCCGATACAAAGTTATTAACAATGTTCTGCAAACCAAGACCGATACCAACCGAAAGAGCACCGGCAACCAATGCGACATTGCTCAAATCGCCGCCCATCACCGCGATGGCCAGAAACATTGCCAATACAAAACCGACATAGCCGAACCCCGAGGCCAGCGAATGACGGATACCGTCGTCCATTTCCACGTGCGATAAAATATTGTCAAACAACTTCCGACGCATAATTTTGATTAAACTGAGCGATGCAAAGAAAACTCCGATTCCAAGCAAAATAGAGAGCAGCGAAATTTCTACGCCGCCAACCTTAAAGCCAAACAAAATTTTCCACATACTCTGCAGCAGCAGATCCGTTGATACGCCCCACAGGGAAAGCAGTGCCAACACAGTCAATACGGCAAAAATCGGATTGACGATCACACCCAGCCAAAAATCAAGCTTTTCAATCAGCTGCCGACGTACCCGCAATGTTTTTACCCAAAAATTGAACAGCAGAATGCGTTTTAACAGCTCAAACACCGATTTGCGAACCACAATAAACGCGCATATAATCAGCATCGAGAGCAGAAAACGGTTAATAATAAATTCGGACAACCGCGGATAACCGAAAAGAGAAATCCCGACAACCACCACCGCAAAAACAGAAGTCAGAAAGATAACCCGAAACGCGGTGCGGGTCTTGGCATCGGCAAAATCTTCATCATCCCCCACTTCGTCTTCCGCACTGCAAACACTGTCTTCTTCCCAAAACAAGCGCTTCACCACCAGCACAACGCAAGAAGCTTTGATGATGCTGTTAATCAGCGACAGATAATAAACCAGCTCAATCGTATAATTGGCATCGGTTGCAATATGCAACAGCATATTGCTGACACCGATAATAAAAAAGCTGAAATAAAAAGTGGTCGTAATCCGTCTGGCTTTGGCATCTTCCATATTAGCCAGCCGCCACATACTGTTATACGGCGCCAGCACCACCCGAATGACGGCATTGGCCAAAAAGATATAAAGCGCATAGTACAACATACTGGACAGCACCAACCCGAAAAAGCCGGCAATCAAAATTTCCGTATGAATAATCCACACCAAAAAACTGCCGAGCAACACCGCCGGGATAACGCCATATGCGCAGGCCACAAAAAATGCGGCTAACACCTTGCTGAAATAGGGCGGCGGCGTTGTCAGATTCTGCTTATAACCGAGATGAAGAATAATCAGCCGTCTTAGCAAATAACCGATGGCTAGCATGGCCGCAATGGCAAAAAAAACGGTTAAAATATTTGAGTTAACGGTTTTTTTCTGTTCATCGGTCAAACTGCTGTACCAAACAACCGGTGATTTTACGATATCAAAGCAAAAATCCAAAAATTGCCCGGTTGTTTTCAGCAAATTGCTGGGATAAATCATCGGATCCTGATAAACCAGCAAATTGCCGAACAATACCCGGTTGCGTACCACCAAAATCAAACCGGTCAATTCATCAATCCGGTTCATCAAAAGGTCGTTTTCAGCAATTTTTCCTTTCTGAAAAACCGCTTCTTCGTTATATTCTTTGCGCTTTTCGGCAATGACCGGCAGTTCTTCCTCGCCTTCTTTCGGCATCTCGCCAAGAGAATCTATCCGGCGATTAATGTTTCTCAACTCACTGTCAAGTCTGGTTTTGTTTTCCTGCAACCGAGAACGCACATCGCCTAAAAAGGCCACATATTTGCTGATTGTTGCGCTCTCAACCGTTTCGGATTTCAAAATTTCCTCAATACTGTTGAGCTCTTTGGTCATCGTGGCAAAGTCTGCATCAACGGAGGCCGGCGAACCGATCTCGGGGAGACTGTCCTTGGTACTTTTTCGCACACTGGCGGCAACAGAAGTTTCCGGCGCCATCAAAACCAAAAGCACCAGCAGTTTCAACCACCAACCCAAAACTTTTGTCATTTTCGCCTCCTGCCGGCCAAACACCGGATCCGTTAATTTTTATGCAACCATTTTTGCATAATTTTATAAGCGTTTCCGGCCACGCCGAAACGCAGATTATCCGCCGCCGACCAAAAGCTGAAGCCGTTTTCGACCGAAGCATCCTGACGCAGGCGGCTGACATAAACCTCAATTTCGCCCTGCACATCGTTTAAGGTCACATAACCGCCCTTGACATTCTTATCAAACACAATCACGCCCTCGGTTTGTTTCATCAGCTTGCGCACTTCGTCCGCATCAACTTCCCGCTCGCATTCCACATTTACATAAGCGGCGTTGCCGATAAAGGCCGGAATAAAAGCGCAGTTGGCATGGACTTTAATATCTTTGCCCAAAACCTTTTTGGTTTCGGCATTAATTGCCCACTCCAACTTTGTTTCTTCACCGATAAATTCTTCCACTTGCGGAATAACATTAAAGGCGATTTGTTTATCAAATACCTTTTCATTATCCGCCAGACTTTCATTCATGAAAATCTTGCGGGTCTGGTTAAACAACTCATCCATCCCCTCTTTGCCGTAAACAGAGGTCGACGTATAAGTGGAAACGATCAAACGCTTAACCGCATAAACCTCGTCCACGGCCGCAAGCGGCAGCAAAATTTGCGCAACCGCCGCAGACGGAACACTGACAATATTTTTGACCGCTTCCGCCAGTTTTTCATCATTTACGCCGGCAACCACCATCGGCACTTCGGCATCGGCAAAAAAAGCACCGCTGCAGTCAATAACTTTGCAGCCTTTGGCCGCCGCTTTGGCGGCATAACGACGGGAAATTTCTTCCGAAGCGGCAAAGACGGCAACTTCGGCATCGGCAAAATCAAAATTCTCCAAACTGCCGACATCAATATCATCTTCTTCGCCAAAAGATACCAAAGTCCCGAGCGGCGCTTTTGCTTCCAACGCCGCCGCATCGGCCGGCTTATAGCCGCCGTCGGCCAAAAAGGCCAGAATTTCCCGCCCGATGCTTTCCGTTACGCCGATTACTGCAATTTTTTTCATTTTTTCCTCTTTTTTGAAATATATTTATACCATATCGTCTATTTCTTTAAAAAATAATAACATTCTGCCGATTTTCTATTCCAGTTCGGCCAGCCGCCGCGCCTGATCTTCGGCAATCAATGCATCGATAATCTCACCCAGCGCGTCACCGGCCACAATGTCATCAAGTTTGTAGAGAGTCAGATTAATCCGGTGATCGGTCACCCGCCCTTGCGGATAGTTATAAGTACGAATACGTTCCGAACGATCTCCGCTGCCAACCTGCAGCTTGCGGCGTTCGGAATATTCGGCATCAATGGCGGACTTTTGCTGGTCATACAGCTTGGCACGCAAATGGTTCATCGCTTTTTCTTTATTTTTGAACTGCGAACGGTCATCCTGACATTGCACCACAATCCCGGTCGGAATATGTGTAATCCGCACTGCCGATTCGGTTCGGTTAACGTGTTGTCCGCCGGCCCCCGAAGCCCGATACACGTCAATTTTCAAATCGGACGGATTAATATACATATCCACTTCCTCAATTTCCGGCAACACCGCCACCGTGGCCGCGGAAGTGTGCACGCGCCCCTGCGATTCCGTTACCGGCACACGCTGCACCCGATGCGCGCCGGACTCAAATTTCAATTTGGAAAAAACATCTTTGCCGGTAATTTTGGCCGATGCTTCTTTATAACCGCCCAAACCGTTTTCATCGGCATCCAGAATTTCAAACTTCCACCCCTGTTTTTGCGAATAGCGCTGATACATCTCAAACAAGACCGCAGCAAACAAAGCGGCTTCGTCACCGCCGGTACCGGCACGCACTTCCAAAATGGCGTTTTTTTCATCTTCTTCGTCTTTTGGCAGCAGCAGAATCTTGATTTCTTTTTCCAACTCCGGCAATTTTTCTTTCAGCTCATAATATTCGGCCTCCGCCATCTCGCGCATTTCCCGATCCATATCGGCATCTTCCATCATTGCCTTGGCGTCAGCAAGATCCTTTTCCGCCTTATGATAATGATTGACGGCTTCCACCACCGGCCCCAATTCGGCCAGTTCCTTGTTCATCTTCACCAAATTTTCGGGCGTAACATCGGGCGAGGACAACAATGACGAAATTTCATCATAACGGTTGACCACATTAGCTAAATTTTCGGCAAAACTCATTTATCTGACTTCCTCCAACAATTGATCCAAACAAACGTTCTTTTGCTCGCCGCTGTCCAGATCCTTAACCATAACTTCATTTCTCGCCAATTCCTCGGAACCTAGGATCACCGCTTTATAAGCGTTGGCTTTATTGGCCTTAATCATTCTTTTTTTCAGGTTGCCGCTGTAACCCTGCTCAACCGTCAAACCGGCATTGCGCAATTTCCAGGCAATTTCCAAAGCCTTGTCTTCGGCTTCTTCCCCAACCGGAATCACCGCCACCGGCCGTTTTACTTCCGGTTCCCGGTCAAGCAGCATCGCCAAACGCTCAACGCCGCAAGCCCAACCGATACCGGCCACGGCTCCGCCGCCCATCTGCTCAACCAGCCCGTCATAACGGCCGCCGGCCAACACGGTTCCCTGAGCACCGAGTTTATCGGTCACCAGTTCAAACACGGTGTGCGAATAATAATCCAACCCCCGCACCAAACGGTTGTTAACCCGGTACTTAATCCCCAAACGATTCAACCCGTCCAATACTTTGGCAAAAAAGGTCTTCGATTTTTCATTAAGGCTGTCGGCATAAAGCGGGGCATTCTCCACCACGGCTCGATCGCATTCCTCCTTGGAATCAAGCACCCGGAGCGGATTTCTCTCCAAACGGATCTTACTGTCTTCGGACAGTTCTTCAAAATGCTCTTTCAGATAAGCAACCAGTTTTTCCCGATAAGCATCCCGGCTCTCGGCATCGCCCAACGAGTTGATTTCCACCGTTACCTGACCGGCAAGCCCCAATTTTTCCAAAAATTCATAAGCCATCGCAATCACTTCAATATCGGCTTGCGGCGTATCGGCGCCAAGCAGCTCCACCCCAAACTGAGTAAACTGCCGCTGCCGCCCTTTCTGCGGCCGTTCATAGCGGAACATCTGGCCGTGATAATAAAACTTAACCGGCAAATTCTGCTGCATCCCGTTCGATACAAATGCGCGAACCACCCCGGCAGTGCCTTCGGGTCTGAGTGTCAAGCTTTCGCCGCCGCGGTCTTCAAAACAATACATCTCTTTGGTCACAATATCACTGGTATCGCCCAAATTGCGGGCAAACACCTCGGTAAACTCAAAAATCGGGGTTTCTATCTCCTCAAACCCATATTTTTCCACCACTTCTTCACCGCATTTTACCACCTGCTTGGTTTTTCTTTTGGCCGCGCCGTACAAATCATAAGTACCGCGCACACACTGCAATTTTGCCATAATTTTTTCTCCCTCAAAAACACAAAGAAAATAGCAAGCGCCCACCTGCTATTTTCCGATTAATTTTATCCCTGACTAATGTTCGGCCGATTCGATAAACGGATCAAGCGGGACATTCATTTTTTTATTCGGCTGAATAACCGGCGTAAGTTTACCGTTGATATAAACCTCAACGCCATTATATTTGCCGGCCGACAAAATCATCCCCTTGCCTTCGGGAACCCGATAACTTTCCCCCGGACGCATAACTTTGTTGAAATAAACTTTTTTGGCATCCCGCACTTCTACCCAGGTATCATCCTTGCTGATCTTAATTTCTACCTGAGCCGGCGTTTCTTGTTCCTCAACATTTTTTTCATCCGCAGCTGCCGACGGAGAAGCTCCCTCAGTCTGCGGTTCGATAAAGCTTTCGTTCTTCATCACAATCTGTTCGGCAGGCTGCTCCGCATCGGCAGAAACAGCCGCTTCCGTATTTTCCCCGGCAGGCGTTCCCTCACCTTCCGGCAAAACGGCTTCACCTTCATCCGATGACGGCGAAAAATATTCAACTTCTCCGGCCGCTTTTTCTTCTGCAATTACCGGTTGAGTTTCAATCTCCGTATCGGTGCTGTGCAGCCCCGACCACAAACCGCCGATAAAAAACAACGCCGCAATGCCGCCGATAATATAACGCTTATCCGGCAAACTGGCTTCGGCCGCCATATCCTCAGCCGGGAAAAACCGCTTTTCTTTCGGATCGTCATTCAATTCTTCGCGAAACAGCTGAGTAATGCGATTATTGTTCAGACCGAGATATTTGGCGTAAGAGTTGACAAACCCGGCCGAATACGGCAACGACGGCAGTTCGACATAATTGCCGCTTTCAATCGCTTCCAGATAAACCGAACGGATGCAGAGCACTTGTGATACATCTTCCAGTTCCAGCCCTTTTTTCAACCGCTCATGACAGAGGATGCTGCCCACCCTGTCGGTATTTTCGGCAAAATCCGATTTTTTCACCTCAACATCGTCGGCATTCATATTTTGTTTTTCGGCATCAACTTCTTTTATCACCATTTTATCCCCTGATCATACATTCTTATCAAATTTTTTTTACTTAAACATACTTTTTAATAAATTTCAATACCGTGATCATAAGCATACGCAATTAATTGCGGCCGCAGGGTATTTTTAGTCGATTTCAGCAGCAAGCGCATATAATCGGCAATTTCTTCGGTATTGACCGAACGGATCATGCTTTTAACCCGGCCGAACGAAGCGCCGCTGCTCGAAAGATTGCGATACCCCAACCCAATCAGAGCTAACGCTTCAATCGGATTACTTGCCATTTCGCCGCAGACGGAACAATAAACCCCGGCTGCCGCAGCCTTGTCGACAATTGTCTTCATAACATTTAAAAACGGCGCCGAAAGCACATCGTAGCGTTCGGAAAGTTTGGGATTTCCGCGATCACAGGCAAATATGAACTGTGCCAAATCATTAGTTCCGACTGAAACAAAATCGGCTTTTTGCAAAATATCATCCAGCTGAAAAATCACCGACGGCACTTCGATCATCAACCCCACATTAACTTTTTTAGGCACCGGCAACCCGCGGCTTTTATCTTTTTCCAACTCAATCAACAGTGTTTCCTTTGCGTCCTCAAACTCCGCCAAATCGGAAATCATCGGGAACATCACGTTCAGTTCCTTACCCGCAGCCGAAAGCAGAAAAGCGCGTATCTGTTTGCGCAAAATCGCCCGTCGGTCAAGCGTAATCCGGATCGAACGCCAGCCGATCGCCGGGTTGGCTTCGCCGGCATAAGCCCAATACGGCAGCAGCTTGTCCGATCCCACATCCAAACTGCGGAAAATCACTTTCTTATCACCGCAGCGATCCATCAAATCCTTATAATAAGAAACCTGTTTTTCCACATCGGGCATCGCTTCCGACGCCATAAACGGAATTTCCGTACGGTAAAGTCCCACGCCGTCGCAGTTGGTCGCGTCAATATAATCAAAATCCATCGGCAAACCGACATTCACATAAAGCCCGATATCCACACCGTCCAAAGTTTTGGCCGGCAGATTTCGCAATGCGGCCAGCTTTTTCTGCAATTCCTCCCGGGCGGCGATTCGCTTGCGAAAATCGGTTTCAATCTGCGGCGAAGGGTTAACATAAACAAACCCCTCGTTACCGTCCAAGGCCACAACCTGCCCGCTCTGAATTTCGGTAAAAATACCTTTGATCTTGGCCAAAACCGGAATATTCAGCGCTTTGGCGACAATAGCCACATGCATCGTCGGCGTTCCGTCTTCCAAAATCAAACCCCGGATCCGGCTGTAATCATAATCCATCAGCTCTGCCGGTCCCATGGTCTGCGCCACAATCACAATATCTTTCGCCTCTGTTTCGGGCATACGGTTATAATCACCGCTCAAATACGATTGCAGCCGATCGGCAACATCTCGCAGATCATGCAGACGCTCGCGCATATAACTGTCCGTGCTCAAAGACAAACGGTTCCACATATCTTCATAAGCCCGTTCAACCGCAGCTTCCGCCGCCAAACCGCCTTTGATGTTGTCGGCAATTTTGCCGAACCACCCCTTATCTTTGGCAAACATCCGGTAAGCGTCCAAAATGTCAACGTGCTCACCAAGCCCAAGCTTGGTGGAGTTAAATTTGGCATCCAAATCAGCATTCATCTGATGATGCGCAATCTCCAACCGCCGCAGTTCTTTTTCCTTGTCTTCGGCAAAAATATTGGTAACCGACTGGCGGCGGCGGTGTACGACCGCAACCCCGATCCCGTAGCCTTTATTTAAGCTCAACCCTTTGATTCGCTCTTTGGTCGAAAGTCCCCGCGCCTTGATCAGCGATTTTTTATACTGGGTCATTTCTTCGGAAGCAAGAATTTCCGCCAGCACCATCGCAATGGTTTCCAACAGCTCCACATCCACTTCCGAGCGGCTGACTTCCGCCGTGTTGTACAACGCCAGCACACCGATGGTGCGATTCCATTGCAAAACCGGCACCCCGATAAAAGACTGAAAATCTTTTTCCTCCAGCAGTTCGGGCTTGGAAACAAATTTTGGATACATCCAGATATTGTTAATAGCAAGCGATCTCTTGCTTTCCGCCACTTCTCCGGCCATCCCTTCGTTATAACGAAGCCTCAGGCGATGCGAGGAGGCCTGCCTAAAACCATAGGCCGCAAAAAGTTCCAGATAATTGTCGTCAACGGCCACATAACAGGCTGCCGCATCCGCCTGCATTTTGGCGGCAATAACTTCAAGAATCTGCCGCAGCTTTTCCGGCACGCCGTCCGGCGTTTCCATAATCTGCCGCAGCTGTTTAAGGATACCGAGAGCTTGTTTGATAGCCGGTGACTGCATAACACTTTCCAATAAATAAACCAAGATATCTCTTTATAGGCTTTATCGCCTTTTTCATCAAGTGCAAAATAACATTTTCGCTTCATTTTTAAAAGGCAAGATAACGGTTGACTCTTTTCCCCGATTATCATACCCTCTTTGCTCAAGAGATAATTTTTTATTGTATAATTTAAGGATTAAACAAAATGGCAAACAATTACGTACGCGGACAAAAAGACACCCGCCCCTGGGGCACCTGGGAAGTTCTCGACTGCGGTGAAACTTTCTGTGTCAAAAGAATCAAAGTTACCCCCGGTTCAAAACTTTCGCTTCAGCTGCATCACCATCGGGCCGAACACTGGATCATTGTCAAAGGCACTGCTCTGGTTACCTTAGGCGACGAAGTTTTGACCAAAAAGACCGACGAACACATTTTTATCCCGGTCGAAACCAAACACCGGATCGAAAACGCCACCGACAGCGATGTCGAATTTATCGAAATCCAAGCCGGTGACAACCTCGATGAAAATGACATTGTCCGTCTGGAAGATGTTTACGGCCGCGTCTGATTTTCAGACAACGCTTTTCAAAGGCTGCGGGAAAACCGCGGCCTTTCTTTGTTTAAGGGTTGACTCTTAAAACAAAAAATAGATAATACGGACAAGATTAAATTTTTTATAGAT
>CABUAP010000029.1 GCA_902489675.1 uncultured Azospirillum sp.
TGACGGCATTTTTTGCCTTGTCTTCAATCGTTGTCGGCTATGCCAAAACAACCGTTGTCAATCCGCTTCAACCAAGCCGGTTACCTTATGCGGGCGCTGTGCGTCTTTCTGCAATGTCAGGGCATGAGCTGCCTCGCCCGAAAGAAAAGAAACAGCTGCCTGTTCGGGGTAACATGATTTTGGTGGAATCGCTCGAACTCAAAGACCAGCTTCCGGTTTATCTGAAAAAGAAAAAACGCTGAACCGGTTCCGAAAAACAAAAATAACGCCCCCTGTTAACAGGAGGCGTTATTGCTTTGTGTCAAACCCGATTCCTAGTAGCTGCGGGCGTAGATGACATCAATGGTTGCGTCTTTTGCCCCGGTCAAAAGGCATTCGCCCTTGCTGCCGCTCTGATCAAACGGAATGCAGCGGATCGTGATTTTCAACGCCTTCAACAGCTCTTCGGAGTTAGGATCGCCGCTCCATTTGCCGCGAACGAAAGTAACCGCCTCTTTGTCGCCGTCCTCATTTTTGATAAAACGATTGGCGTTGGCAAAATATTTTTCAAAATCCTCATGGGTGGTAATATCGGTGCGAATATTGTTTTCCAGCCGCTTTTTGGCTCGGGCAAACATTTCGTTTTGGATATTTTCCAGTCGTCCGGCAACGGTTTGAGCAAAGTCTTCCCGGGTCACAATTTCTTTTCCTTCCGGTGTGCCCAGTTTCAGGCGTTCTTTGACCATCACTTTGCCGCCTTCGGCATCGCGCATGCCGATTTCGCAAATGATCGGCGCGCCTTTGCGGGTCCATTCCCAGAATTTGTCAACGCTCGATTTGTTGCGCCCGTCAACCTTGATTCTGATCTTTTCACCAAACGGTGTTGCTCCTTTGAGCAAAGCTTTGACTTCTTCAATATAGGCCATGACTTTTTCCCGGTCGGCATCATTTTTGATAACCGGTACCAAAATCACCTGATAAGGCGCAATCCGCGGCGGAACCACCATGCCTTCGTCATCGGCATGGGTCATGATAACGCCGCCGATCAAACGGGTGGAAACACCCCAGGAGGTGGTGTAGGCAAATTCCTGTTTGCCTTCGTTGTTGACAAAGCTGATGCCGGCCGATTTGGCAAAGTTCTGGCCGAGGAAGTGGGAGGTGCCGGCCTGCAGGGCTTTGCCGTCCTGCATCATCGCTTCAATACAATAGGTATCAACCGCGCCCGGAAATTTCTCATGCTCGGGCTTGCGTCCGGTCAGTACCGGCAGCGCCAGCGCATTTTCTGCCACATCGCGATATACTTCAAGCATCTGTTTGGTTTCCGCTTCGGCCTCGGCGGCGGTAGCGTGGGCGGTATGCCCTTCCTGCCACAAAAATTCGCGAGTACGCAAAAACAAACGCGGCCGCATTTCCCAGCGAACCACATTGGCCCATTGGTTAATCAGTACCGGCAAATCGCGGTAAGATTTGATCCATTTGGAAAAAGAGTCGGCAATAATGGTTTCCGAAGTCGGGCGCACGATCAGCGGCTCGTCAAGCGGCGACTGCGGAACCAGTTTGCCGTCTTCCAAACCGAGCCGCGAATGGGTAACAACCGCCATTTCTTTGGCAAAACCCTCGACATGGTCGGCTTCTTTCTGGAAAAACGAAAGCGGAATAAACATCGGAAAGTAGCAGTTTTCGTGTTCTGTTTCTCTGAATTTTTCATCAAAAACATTGCGAATGTTTTCCCAAATGCCGTATCCCCACGGTTTGATCACCATGCATCCCGGCGAGGCCGAGTTTTCTGCCATTTCGGCGGCGGCGATAACATTTTGATACCATTCGGGATAATTTGCTTCTCTGGTGTTTTTCAGTGCCATTTTGGTTTATTCCTCGTTTGTTGGTTTAATCTTTGTTCAAAAACTACCTGAACTTAGCAAATTTTATTTTATTTGTGAATAGCAAATATCGGGTAAATGCGATAAAATGTGGTATAAATGACATAAAAAAACCGGACATTGCCCGGTTTTTTTATCAGTAGGGGGAGAAAAATTACAGAATATCGTCCACTTCGCGCACGGCTTTGCGATTTTCGCGGCTGGCTTTGATCGCTTCCATAAAACTGGCGCGTTCGTTTCTGTTTTTGGTCATCTGTTCCGACGCGGCTTTGATCTGGGCGGTTGCCAAATCGCGGTTGGCATTGGCCTGAGTGGTCAAGAGCTTTTTCTGTTCTTCGGTAAAAGAAGATTTGCCGATTTTTTTGATGGCTTTTTCATAGTCTTCGTTCACATCTTCCAGCTTGTCTTCCGTCCAATTGCGGTAACGGTCTTTATCTTTGGCATCGGCATCGGTTGCGCAGGCAAAAATGACAGCCGGCAGCAGCAGGGCGGCGGTCAGTTGATAAAATATTTTTTTCATATGATAATCCTCTGTTTAAAGGTTAAAAAATGGTAACGGATTTCATATAATCGACAAATGCCGACAGTCAAGGCCGGGGTAAAAAATAACTTGCCTAATCCGTAAAATTGTAGTACTTTTAACTCTACAGCCGGAATATGGGCTGCAGTTTAGTGTTTTAACCTGTTTGTGAAAAGGATTACGATTATGGCAACAGGAACGGTAAAATGGTTTAATAAAAGAAAAGGTTACGGATTCATTACTCCGGACGAAGGTGAAAAAGATATCTTTGTTCATATTTCGGCGGTAAAAAGCGCAGGGCTCAGAACGCTGAATGAAGGAGAAAAGGTCAGCTACGAAACAATGACGGAAAGAGACCGCGTTGTTGCCGGAAACATCAAACTGCTGTAGTCTTTAACCCGCAAGATTTTTTAAACCCTGCCGTGTTAAAGCAGGGTTTTTTATTGATTTGTTGGCAAAATATTAACAATTGGCCGCCTATAATGCCGGCTGATATTGGATAACACATTTAGAGGAATGGTAAATGTCAGAGAAATCTATGGAAATTTATGACCGCCTGGTGCCGATGGTGGTGGAGCAGACCCCGCAGGGCGAACGTTCGTTTGATATCTTTTCCCGGCTGCTGAAGGAACGCATTGTTTTCCTGACCGGGCAGGTCGAGGATGATATGGCCTCGTTGGTTTGCGCACAGCTTTTGTTCCTTGAGGCCGAGGATCCGGATAAGGATATTTTCCTCTATATCAATTCTCCGGGAGGCGTTATTACTTCCGGCATGGCTATTTATGACACCATGCGTTACATCAGCTGCGATGTCAATACATTGTGTATCGGCCAGGCTTGCTCAATGGGATCTTTCCTGTTGGCCGGCGGTGCTAAAGGCAAACGTTTTGCGCTGCCAAATTCGCAGATCATGATCCACCAGCCCTCGGGCGGCGCCAAAGGGCAGGCGGCGGATATTGAGATTCAGGCAAAACTTATTCTCGATATGCGGCGGCGCCTGAACAATATCTATGCCGAAAATACCGGACAAAAGCTCTCGGTAATTGAAAAAGCCATGGATCGTGACAATTTTATGACCCCGGAAGATGCTTTGAAATTCGGGCTGATCGATCAGATCGTAACTTCCCGCAAGGAAATTGTCAAATAAGAGGACTGAAAAATGAGTGAAGATAACGGACATAAAGACGACCAGATCTGCTGTTCTTTCTGCGGAAAATCGCAGTCGGAAGTCAAAAAACTGGTGGCCGGTCGCGGCGTTTATATCTGCGACGAGTGTATCGATGTTTGCATCAGTATCGTACATGACGAAATGAACGAGCTGGAAAAAGAAAACGGCGGCGAGAAAAGTACCGGCAGTACCATGGAAAAATTGCCGACCCCGTCGAAAATCAAAGAATTTCTCGATCAATATGTGATCGGACAGGAACATGCTAAAAAAGTGCTGTCGGTAGCGGTTTACAACCACTATAAACGTTTAAACAGCAGCCACAACAATTCGGATGTGGAAGTGTCCAAATCAAACGTGATTTTGGTCGGTCCGACCGGCAGCGGCAAAACGCTTTTGGCACAGACTCTGGCTAAGATTCTCGATGTGCCTTTTGCCATTTCCGATGCCACCACTCTGACCGAGGCCGGTTATGTCGGCGAAGATGTTGAAAACATCGTCTTAAAGCTGGTTCAGGCTGCAGATTACGATATCGAAAAGGCGCAGCGCGGCATTGTTTATATTGATGAAATCGACAAGATCAACCGCAAGGGCGACGGCCCCTCGATTACCCGCGATGTATCGGGCGAGGGGGTTCAGCAGGCGCTTTTGAAAATTATCGAAGGTACGGTTGCCAATGTTCCGCCGCAAGGCGGCCGCAAACATCCGCAGCAGGAGTTTTTGCACGTTGATACCACCAATATTTTGTTTATCTGCGGCGGTGCGTTTGCCGGTATCGAAAAAATTATCAATCGCCGCAGCCAGAAAACCTCGATCGGTTTTGGCGCCAAAGTGGCAAGCAAGCAGGAAAAACCGGTCGGCGAAGTGATGAAGGAAATCCAACCGGAGGATTTGCTGAAATATGGCCTGATCCCCGAATTTATCGGCCGCTTGCCGATCATTGCCTCGCTGGAGGATCTGGATGAAAAAGCATTGGTCAATATTTTGACCGAACCGAAAAATGCTTTGGTCAAGCAGTATGTGGCACTGTTTAATATGGAAGACGTCAAATTGACGATTACCGATGATGCGCTGGCAGCCATTGCCCGCAAAGCGATTGAACGCAAAAGCGGTGCCCGCGGTCTGCGTGCGATCATGGAAGAAAAACTGCTGGAACTGATGTATGATATTCCGGATAAAAAAGAAGTGGCGGAAATTGTGATTGATGCCGATGTTATCGACGGCAAAAAAACGCCGATTCTGGTTTATAAAGAAAACAAGCAGGAAGTTGTCGGCGCCGAATAAACGGCGAAAAACAAGTACAAACGACGGAATTTCAGTAACAGAAATATCCGTCGTTTGTTTTTAACGGCGGCAGATTTAAAATTATACAAGGAGAGATAAAAAATGAATTATCGTTTGTTCTTCAGCCCAACCGAAGGTACCGCGCGCGCAACCGGTTTGTTGTGTGACGCAATCGGCGTCCCGTTTGTTTCCGTAGATCTCACCTTGCCCGAAGCACGCCGGCAAAGCCGCCTTTTTGCCGCCGATGCTCTGGTGGTGTTCGGGCTGCCGGTTTATGGCGGCAGAATGCCGCAAATTCCCGGTCTGTTAGACGGTTTGCAGGGGGAAAATACTCCGGTTGTGCTTTGTGCCTGCTACGGTAACCGCCACTACGACGATATGCTGTTGGAATGGAAAACGGAAATGGAAAAACGGGGCTTTGTCTGCATTGCTGCGGCGGCGATCGTGATTCCTCATGTCTACAGCAATCTGCTGGGGCGCGGCCGTCCGGATGAGGAAGATCTGCCGGCAATCAGAGCGTTTGCCCACGCGGTCATGAACAAACGGGATAAAATATCGGTTGCCATGCCGGGGAGTTTTCCTTATAAGAAATGGGAAAAACCATTCCGTACGCCGGACAAAACGGCTGGCTGTATTAAATGCGGCCTATGTCAAAAGACCTGTCCGACCGCGGCAATCAATGATGATTTTATTGGTGATCCGGCAGCCTGCATCCAATGTATGAAATGCGTCCGCATCTGTCCGGTCAAATGCCGGCAGATGGATATGAGCGCCGTTCGTGCTTATCTCGAAAGCCACTATGCCGCTCGCCGGGAAAACGAATTTTTTATTTAAGAATTTGTATTTTTAAGCAATAGGGCACCGCAGTTTTTTGTGGTTTAAATTTCTGGATAAATGACATTCATCAAAAAACCGGCCGTAGTCTTGCGGCCGGTTTTTCTCATATAAAATTAATCGTGTTTCGTTTTGCCTAATCGCCGGAATATCTGGAATATTTCCATTTTAAAATTTGTTCGGTTGAAAGTTTAGATTGTTTTCTGGCCTCATATTCTCTTTGTTCGGCCTTTTTACGCTCGATATCTTCACGGCGTTTGGCTTCTTCAATTAAGGCGATTTCCCTTGCACTTTTGGGGGTATTGGTATCGGCCGTCTGCTTAAAACCGTATAAGGTCACCAAATCGCTCAAGCTGACTTCCAGTGTTTTTTCTTTTCCGGCTTCGCGCATTTGACGAAAACGCTCAAAAATAATCGGTCGATATTTATCGCTGTCATATCCGGGGATGCGGCGTTCGGGGCCATACGCAGCCTCATAGCCCATTTCCAGATGTCCGCCGCCGAAGTCGGTCAGGATCAATCCGTTTTCCAAACTTTCAACTCCGGGATTTAAATTTTGACGCATACGCAGAATAGATTCATGATTCAGACAATCTTCCTGTCGGCCATGTCCGGCCGGCATAAAATCGACAAATACCTTCCCCGGATATCTGTCTTGATTTTCGCTGCAAACAACGCGGTAAACTTCTTTCATATATCACCTGTAAAGATTATATTATCATTGTTAATATACATTACCGGACAGCGTTTGTCGAGAATTATATTTCCGAATTTGACAAAATGAAAAGCCCCGAATCAATTTTCGGGGCTTAAATCAAAAAATTATGCGGCAGTGTCTTTGGCTTCCTGCTCCTTATTTTTCAGGTAACGGCGCGTCATTTTGAGCGCATTCTGAAAAGTAGAGGCTGTAGAAATCGTATGAAAATCCAGTCCTTCTTTCAAGAAGGCATTGTGCAGCACGCGCCGCGGTTGTTTTTTGACATTGGAGAGAATGATCTTGGTATCGTATTTCTTCACCTTTTTGATAAATTCGATAATGATATTGGCTCCGGTCGCATCAACAACCGGAACATATCCCATCCGCAAAATCAAAACCTTGGGCGCTTCGCCGATTTTTTGGAAAAAGTGAGAAACCTGAGAAGCGCCGCCGAAAAAGAGCGGTCCCGAAAGTCGGAGCGACATCACGCCTTTTTCATGCAGCACTTGCGTCAGATCACGTCCGCCCACATCTTCCTCCAGCGCCTGCTCATCGGTTTCAATTTCGATTTCGCGGCTCATGCGGTGCATAAAGATGATACTGGCCATGATAAAACCAACGCTGATGGCGGTGTTAAGATCAACTAATACGGTCAACAACAGGGTGACGACCAGAGTATAACGGTCGCCGCGCGGCCCTTGCAGTAATTTGAAAATTTTGGCCAGCCCCATCATATTCCAACCGATCAGCACCAACACCACCGACAAACAGGAAAGGGGAATATATTTGGCCGCGGGGGACAAGAGCAGCATAAACAGCAGCAAAAAGACCGATTGCATAATCCCCGATACCGGAGAATAAGCCTTGGCCTTAAAATTGGCCGCTGTTCGGGCAATGGCGCCGGTGGCGGGAACACCGGCAAAAAACATGGAAAAAATGTTGGCAGCCCCTTCGGCAACCAATTCGGCATTAGAGTTGTGGTTATCACCGCTCATACCGTCAACAACCGTGGCGCTCAAAAGCGACTCCACGCCGGCCAAAAAGGCAATCGTTAAGCCGCTCGGCAAAACTTTTAATAGCAGATTGACGGATATGTCTGGCATTTTCGGCATCGGCAGAAAATGGGGAATCCCACCGAATTTGTTGCCGATTGTATCAATGTTAAGACCGAAAACGGCCACCAACAGGGTTGCCCCGGCCACACAAACCAGATAAGCCGGCAGTTTCGGCTTTTTGATCTGCATATAAAGAATGGCGACAAAAGATAAGACGGAGATAAAAACAGAGGCACCGCTGAAGCTGTCAAAATGAGCCAGATAGCTTTCCCATTTCGGTAAAAATTCAGCCGGGACATTATCAATTTTCAAGCCAAACAAATCTTTAATTTGGGTAGAAATCAGCAGCAAACCGATGCCGGCGGTAAAGCCGACAACCACGGGGTAGGGAATATACTTAATATAGGAACCCAGTCGGAGATAACCGCTGATGATCAATACGCTGCCGGCAATCAGCATTGTGGCGGCCAAGCCGTCATAACCGTAATTTTGCATGACATTGAAGATAACAACCACAAAAGCGCCGGTCGGCCCGCCGATTTGATAACGGCTGCCGCCAAGCAGCGCGATAAAAAAGCCGGCAACAATAGCGGTGTTCAGTCCCTGAGCCGGTGTAACACCGGAAGCTATTGCCAAAGCCATTGCCAGCGGAATTGAAATAACAGCGACCGTGATGCCGGAAATGCAGTCACGGCGAAATTTTTCCATATCGTAACCGGATTTTAAAACTTCATAAATCTTAGGCGCAAATTTTTTGCCGTAATATTGCTGAAAACTTTTCCATACAGCCAACATTTTCCTTCTTTTCCCTCTTGTTTTTCTCTTATTTTTAAAACCGTGGTAGGAATACAACTTTTTTGATGACTGTCAATAGGTTGATCAATAATTTAACTGTTTTTTTTACAAAAAATAAAATCTTTGTGCCGATTGTTTGCAAATGCAGCCGTATTGGGCAAAATTTAATCTGTTTTGTTGCCGTAAACATACAAAAAACACTCCGAAGATTTTCAGAGTGTTTGAAAGCAAAAATATCCGTAACTTATTACCCGCCGATTCCACCGCGGCCGCTCATCGCTTTTATTTGATCTATGGTTAAGTCCTTGTTGTTGGCTGCCTGCGGTTTGTTTAGCGGTTGCTGCGGTTTATTTTCCTGCGGTGTCAGATATGGGTTGTTGCCTCGTCGCATTTGTTTCAAAATTTCGGCATCGTTCAGTTTTTTGTTGCGTGCGCTTTCTTCGGGAGTCCTGCTCAGTACGTCATCGGGAATTTTGCGGGTCATTCTTTCCCAGTCGGCCAGCGTATGTTTTTCGTCTTTCAGATAATCTGCTTTCAGGTCTTGCCAAAATTGTTTATCTTCCGACCACCCGGCAATAATCGTTACACCATGTTTAACAGCTGCTTTTGAAGAAATTTTTTGTTCTTTCTTTTTTTCACTTTCGGGAATACCCGCGCCCCAATATGTGCCTACTTTCGGTTCTTCTCCTTTTTTCTTTGCGTTTTCAGCCACTGCCGCATGGAATTTGTCTTCCGCTTCGGCATAGTCTTTTCCTTCTATCCTCTCACCGTTTGGGCCTTTCCAAACAAATTTGCCGTTTTCCCAGCCGCCCTGATAACTTTTGCCGCCGCTGTCCCGGTTGGGGCCGTCTTTATCTTTTTGAACAAAACTTTCGGCACTGACGCCTTCGATGGTTCCTTTTTCTTCAGCTTGCTTTTTGGCGGCAGCCCTAAATCCTTTGTCATCAAATTTCTCGCCGTGTTCTTTTTGCATTTCGCTGATTTTGCGGTCAATTTGATCGTCTAAAGCCGGTTGTTCCTTGGATATTCCGTTTTCGGGTTGAACGTGGTTTTCTTCCTTAATTTCTTCATTTTTTTCGTTTTGATCCATGTGTTTCCCTTTCTTTGAGATTATGCAAAATATATAACCATAAAAAGGGAGAAAAGTCAATGTTTTTAGAGTGCCGGAGCCCAAAGAGAATGGCTGGTAAAATGCAAAAAAAACACCCGGATCCAAAAGATCAGGGTGTTAAAACTAAGGAGTGCTTCTTTAAGCGCATTTGTTTTGCCGAAAATACTTCCGGTCAAAACTCTTTTTCAGCTGCTGTTCCCAGTTGCGGACAGTGCCGAATTTCTGTTCGAAACGATGAACGAAAGTGTAGTTTCGTTCAACGGCCATCTTCCAGATATAAGGATTGCCGGAGTTTTTGATCAGCCTGCTGCTCTCATAACTCAGCGGGTTGCTCAACACCAGCTCCCATGTCAGATAGCTGTCGCCGCGCATAATCAATGCTTTTTCCGCCTCAACCGTTTGCGGGCTGAAACAGCGGAGATAGGCAAAGATCTGTTCGACCGGCGCGGTCTGGAAAAACAGAATTTCTGCATTGGGTTTCCATTTGCGGCCGTATTCGCGGATGCGTGTCCAGTCGTTGGTGGCCAGAAGTTCGATTTCCTCTTCCTCGCTCAACGGTTTGCTGAAGCAAGCTCCCGCAGCCATCAGCATTTGCGAGGCGATACCGTATTCCTTTTCGCTTTTATACGCGGTTGGCGAACGCATCAGGTTATGGCGCAGCCAGTTGCCAAAATCGTTTTTGGCTTCTTCTTCCGAACGTCCGTCGTCAGAGATGATGCCGCGTTTCTGCAGTTCGGGAAACAGGCGGTAATGCCACATTTCGGGATGAACCGTGTGTTGCAGGTTGATCCACTTTTCTTCTCCTTTGAGAAGCGCCTGTTGACCGTCGATGGTGCGGATACCCCGGCAGCAGATGTAATAGAAGCGCTCTTCTTCACAACCGCTGCGCAGCAATTCTTTTTCCTCTTCTGCCGTTTTTTCATAGACAGGATGAGTTCCGTTGATAATAATATTGCACATAGTTTTGTCGTGCCTTCTACTTAACTTGAAGGACTTTGTTAGTGTTATTAAATAATTAAGGTTGGTTAAATAATTTTATATCAAAACAAGTTGAACATATTCTGCAAATTTTGTCAAGGAAAATAAAGGGACGGAAAACTGTGACGGCAGCGACAAAAGAATAGATATCGCTCAGTAAACAGGGGATTCTGTTAATGAAACAAAGCTGACGGTTTGACCGTGCTCAAAAGTGTGGAGCGGAGTCTAACGACACCTTAGCATTTAACCCCCCATTAAAATATGGGTAGTCTGTAAAGCATCAAAACAAAAAAAATCCTCTCGCAAACGCAGAGGATTTTCTTGATTATATTGATTTATTCG
>CABUAP010000030.1 GCA_902489675.1 uncultured Azospirillum sp.
AATTTTGCGGCAAGGAGGTTCTATATGCGTGTTTTATTGGTTGAAGACGATTATGCTGTTTCTCAAAGCATTGAAACTATGCTGAAAAAAGAAGGAATGATTATTGATACAACGGATTTGGGCGAGGACGGGCTTGAGATCGGCAAGCTTTATGACTACGACATCATTATTCTTGACCTGATGTTACCGGATATGAACGGTTACGAGGTTTTAAAGCGCCTGCGTTCCGCCAAAATCGAAACACCGGTATTGATCTTGTCGGGTTTGACCGAACCGGACAAGAAAGTAAAAGGACTGGGATACGGCGCCGACGACTATTTGACCAAACCTTTTGACCGTGCCGAATTGCTGGCCAGAATTCAGGCTGTGGTACGCCGTTCAAAAGGGCACGCCAACTCCATCATCCGTACCGGCGATGTTGAAGTCAATCTGGATACGCAGACAGTCAGCGTAAACGGCGAAACACTGCACCTGACCGGCAAAGAATACGGCATTATGGAACTGTTGTCCCTGCGCAAAGGCTCCACCTTAAACAAAGACCAGTTCTTAAACCATTTGTACGGCGGCATTGATGAGCCGGAATTGAAAATTATCGACGTTTTTATTTGCAAGCTGCGTAAAAAACTGGAAAAAGCTTCCGGCGGCAAAAATTATATTGAAACGGTTTGGGGGCGCGGTTATGTTTTGCGCGATCCCGATGAAAAAATTTAAGAATTAAACATTTTGCTGCAAAAAGGCCTCGTTCAGCGAGGCTTTTTGCATTTTAGTTACCGTTAAAAGAAAGCGGTTAAGGATCAGGCACGACCGGTTCGCAAGCTGACGCGGTTGATATCAAAACCAAGTTCATCGACAGCCCGCTGCCACTTTTCTTCGTCTTTGGTTTTAAACAACAGATCCGGCGTCGATTCCACCACCAGCCAATTATTATACACTATCTCCTGTTCCAGCTGCCGCGGGCTCCAACTGCTGTAACCAAGCGCGATCAGATTATAACGCGGCCCTTTGCCAAAAGCGATATCATTTAAAACGTTGATAGAGGAGGATACGGCAAATTTATCATCTATCGGTATGGTGCCGTCTTTGTTATAATCCAAACTATGCAGCACAAACCCGCGGATTCGCTCCAACGGACCGCCCTGATGCAGGATAATCGGCTCTACCGGCGTGGTGCAGCCGATATTAAACTGGGTCAGCAGATCGGAAAAATAAAATTCCTTCAGCTGCTTGTTGACCATAAAGCCCATAGCGCCTTCCTGATTGTGCATACAAATATAAACAACCGAACGCGAGAAAACGTCGTTTTCAATATGCGGCATGGAAACCAAACATTTACCGGTAAGATAATTATTGACCATTTTCACTCGCACCATTACTATTTATTAAATCATAGCATATATAATAACACGAATTAAGGTATTTTTAAACTGCCAAATAAGCGGAAAACATGAAAAAATTTTTTATATTAACACTGCTGCTGTCAATTTTTGCAATGCACTTTCCGGTAAAGGCAGAGGAAAAATCCACGGTTATAATGGATTTGGACGAACGACAGGATCCCCGACCGGTCGACATGGAAGAGGTTATTAATAATTTTATCGATTCTGCAAAATATTTTGACCAACAATATCCCGGTGACAAAATAAATACTGATTTTCACGAGGATGTCGCCCGGCGTTTTCCGGCATTGACCCCGCAGGAAGTATATGATTATCAAGGCTATATCCGTAACGGAATGAAAATTTACCGCTATGCCAAAAGCCTGTACGATCGCTATAAAGAAGCCCTCTTAACCCCGGAGGAACCGCCGCTGGTGGCCGATGATGACGAATACGACCTCAGTTCGCCTGATTTTGATTATATTGAAGCAGACGGAACCGTGGTGGTTCAGGATTTTAAGAAAATCATTTCTTACAGCCAAAATCCTCGAGAAATTAAGGCATATCGGGCAAAAATAGCCAGTGAGGGGCAAAAAAAAGGCAAATTGAAAGATTTTGAAGAGCTCGGTTATATATTTTCCCAACTGGAACTAAAAAAACTGTTATTTTATAATATTTTCTATGACAGTCCGCTGACCGGCACCCGTGGGATCGGCCAATGGCAAAGCAAAGATAAATTCAAAGTGCGGCTGATTACAATAGAAACTGCAGTTGAAGACCGTCAAAAAATCGAAGGTGTTCTGCATCTGCTGATTCCTGAAGGATATTTTATCACCGCTGTCGACAGCGCTAAATATTTCAAACCGCGGATTTCCTTCGAACAATCTGAAAATCTTGCAGATATTGAATATACCCTGCCCCTGCCGACCCGGCTGCGCAGCAATGACGAAGATTGGACCGTTTATACCGGAGAAACCGCCGTATCCTTTACGGCCACCCCCTCCGACTTTGAGCAAGAACTGATTCTCCGGGCTGATTTAAAATTCAATTTGTGCCAAAGCCGCAGCCAATGCGAAACGGTTGAGCTAAAGCCGGAACTGACGTTAAAACCCGGTTATTCCCGCGACAGTTCGGTGGCCACTTATATCCGTATGGCATCTTCTTTTTTAAAACCGCAGCCACAGTCGGAACTGCAAATAACCTCATTTAACCGGGAACAAACAACCAACGGCCGACAGATGTTGACTTTGGTTTTTGACGCTCCCGAAACAATTGAATCTTTCAATGTTTTTGTCGGCAATAAGGGCGGTATTATGTTTGAACGGCCGCGGGTCAGTATTGACGACCGCCGGGCAACCGTTCGTCTGCTTGCCGCAGAAAACGGTTCCGATCCCGAGGGAAAAGATTTTGAAATTACGGCCGAAGCCAACCGCCGATATGTTCTGCGGCAAAATCTTATGCCTGTCGACGGAAAGCCGCCGGCAGCCGAGCATAAGGATCTGCTGGCATCAATGATGCTGGCCGCTTTTTTCGGTGGTTTTTTATTGAATTTTATGCCCTGTGTTTTTCCGTTTTTGGCGCTGAAATTATTATCTTTAACCCAATTCGGCGCCCGGAGTAAAAATGCCGTCCGTCGCAATTTTGCTCTCACTCTCGCCGGTATCGGCAGCGCTTTTATCTTACTGACTGCCGCCTTGGCCGGGTTAAAACATCTGGGATACCATATCAGCTGGGGGATGCAGTTTCAAAACCCATGGTTGATCAGCTTAGTTGTTTTTATTGTTCTTTTGTTTATTGCCCGGATTTGGGGAATTATCGATATCAAGCTTCCGCGAAAGGACGGCAGCAGGAATGCTCCCAACGGAATGACCGCGTTTTTAACCGGTGTATTTATGCTTCTTTTGGCAGTGCCTTGCACTGCGCCTTTTCTCGGCACGGCACTCAGTTTTGCACTGGCCGAAAACACTTTTGAGCTGTTTGCCGTTTTAGGCTGCGCCGCTCTTGGTTTGGCGCTGCCATGCCTGTTGATGTTTATGTTTCCGGGACTGGCGATTCTGGTACCGCCGCCCGGATCATGGATTGCCAAACTGCATCATTTTATGTTGCTGATGCTGTTTGTCGCGCTAGGCTGGCTGTTGTATATCTCTTTCTGCCAAGCGGGTGGATGGTTTGTGTTCCGGCTTATTATCTACGGCCTGCTGTTTTGGTTGTTTTTATGGCTCCGACATTTCAACTTCAATATGGAATATACTTCATTGCCGCCGGAACTTCGGAATATGGCGGCTCACAGAATCGGGCTGATTTTGGGCCTATTCGCCCTGTTTGTTTATATCGGCGCTTCAACCGACGGCTATTTTGCCGCCGCCGAAAAAAACAAGCAAATAAAAAGCCGTAATCTGGCTGCCGTTACCATGGAAACGGTGGAACAATATGTTAAACAGGGAAAAACGGTTCTGGTTACCGTTGATGCCGACTGGTGCCTAACCTGTCGCTATAACGAGATAATGACATTAAAAAACCCGATGATTGTTCAAAGCCTGAAAACACACGATGTGGTCGTGCTCAATGTTGACTGGACAATCAGCAGCCGGGAAACGGTGGACTTTATGAAAACATTCGTCCGCAGCGGATTGCCGTTTTATGCGTTATTCAGCCCGCTGGTGCCGGATGGCTTGATCTTGCCGGAAATTCTGAATGAACATGATTTAGGACAGCTGATCGATAATATGAGTTTGATCAGATTAAATTCTTGATCGCGTTTCTCGCCAGTTCGTCCACCCGTTCATTTTCCGCATGGCCGGCGTGGCCTTTTACCCAGATCCAGCGGATTTCGTGGCCGGAGGCCAGTTCATCCAAACGCTGCCATAAATCGATATTTTTAACCGGTGATTTTTTATTGCTGGTTTTCCAGCCGTTTTTCTTCCAGTTTGGCAACCAGCGGGTGATGCCGTCCATCACATATTTGCTGTCGGTATAAAGCGAAATGTCGCAAGAGGTTTTCAGCGCCGCCAATGCGCTGATCACTGCCGTCAGCTCCATCCGGTTGTTGGTAGTTTTCTTTTCTCCGCCGGAAAGTTCTTTCTCTACCCCGCGGCAGCGCAGCAAAGCGCCCCAGCCGCCGGGACCGGGATTACCGGAACAAGCGCCGTCCGTAAAAATTTCAACCCGGATCATTTCAGCTCCCCGCTTAAGAATTCGCTGAAGAACTCGTTTAAAAGCACTGTTTCGTCGGCATCTTCGCGCATTGTTCGGGCCACAAAAGAACGCAGGCGGTTTTTGGGAATATAAATGCGGAAATTGCGCGGTGCGGTGCCGTCTGCGCCAATCACGCCATCCAGCAGAAAATCGCTTTCGATATAAGGCGACAGAATCACCTCCACATTGGTAAAACGAATAATGCTGCGCGGCGGCACTCTCAACTCTGGCCGGGTGATCAAGTTCAGCTGTCCTTCCAACCCGGGGATGCTGTCCATCTGGTTATAATTCAAGAAGCGGACTTTGTTATACTCGCCGCCGTCGGTTGTTACCGTACAGGAGAGATAAAGCTCACGAGCAATCACATTGCTTTGATTGTGGCCGCGGATCGAAAAATTGATCTTCAGATAACGATCGGGCGGCGAATCAATACTGCTCGGATACAAGATATCGGCCTCACTGTTTTCCAAAACCGACAACTTTTTATCGGTAATCATCAGATCCACCTCGGCCTGCGGACGACGGCCGAACATCCCCGCCAAAACAGAATATGGCGCCGGAACGTTGTTTGAGCCGGAACGAATATAAAAAGTGTTGCCGATCGTGGTCATCAAAGGCGCAATATCCGATTTGGGGATATAAGTGGCAACAAAACCGTCACCGTTGTCATCGACACTGACAATATGATTGCGCACCCGGTTATGACTGGGAATAGTACAGCCGGAAATGGCATTTTCCAGCCAACTCAAAAAGCGATGAACATTTTGCACCTTTATCTTGGCCTGCGCCACATCCCCCACATCCGAGCTGCGAGAACATTCCACCCCCCAGATCAGCACCCCGCCTTCGGAGTTGCCAAACCCCGAGATGGCTTTGGCCAGATTACGGCGATCATCTTTATGCAGAGCCAAGCCGTTTTTGCCGGTCGAATCCGCGCGTTTGAAGTCGAGAAACAATTCTTCGGTCTGAGAATTGACGATATAGTCGTCAATAGCCTCCTCTCCGAAATAAATCAATTTTTGAAAAATATCTTCGGCGCGCGACATAAGCTCCTCCGTTGTCCGTTATCCGATCTGCGGACAGTATAAAGGCAAAATCTTAATTTTGCTCTAATATTATCCCGCTTTCAGCAGCCGACAGATTTCATCATACCCCAGATGACCGTCAATGTTGCCGACCAGCGCATAGGTCGGTTTGGAAGCAAAAATTGTTTCTGCCGCGGCACGCACTTCGCTTAACCCCACTTCTTCAATCTTGGCAATTGTTTCTTCGATCGGAATCGAACGTTTGAACAAGAGCAGCTGACGCGCCAGTTTTTCCGACACTGCCGAAGAACTCTCAAGCGACATCATGATGGCCGATTTGACTTGCGCTTTGGCACGTTTTAATTCCGCCTCGCTGACCAGCGCTGCGGCCATTTTTTTGATTTCGTCAATCATAACCGGCAACATCTGGTTAACCTGCTCGTTGTCGGTCGCGGCCGCAATACCGCTAAAACCGGCGCCGGTATAAAAAGTGGGAAAACTGTATATTGAATAGACCAAACCGCGTTTTTCCCGAATTTCCTGAAACAAACGGGAACTCATGCCGCCGCCCAAAACGGTAGACATCAGCATTGCCGCATAATAACGCTCGTCGGCATATGAAAAACCGTCAAAACCCAAAATAACCTGCGCCTGCTCGGTATCCCTTTTCTCGGCAAAATAACCGCCGGTATAATGCTGCTGATCGGCACTAAAAGAGGCGGCTCTCTGCAGGCCGGAAAGCCGCTGTTCCACCATTTTGACCAGCCGATTGTGATCCACATTGCCAACCGCGCAGAAAACCATATTTTCAGCCGCATAATTACTTTGCATATACGCGCGCAGCTCTTTGGCGCCAAAACTGCGTACCAATTCCGCCGTTCCGAGAATCGGACGTCCCATGGCCTGTCCGGCAAAGGCCTCAGCCTGCATATAATCGAAAACAATATCACTCGGGTCGTCATAGGTTTGTTTGATTTCCTGAACCACCACTTCGCGTTCTTTGACCAATTCTTCTTCGGCAAACTGCGGCGATGTCACCAATTCGCACAAAACATCAACCGCCAGTTCCAGATCTTCTTTCAGCATTTTGGCATAAAAGGCGGTAAATTCGCGGGAAGTGTAAGCATTGGTCTGGCCGCCTACATTTTCGATGTCTTCAGAAATGGCTGCGGCCGAACGGCTGGCCGTTCCTTTAAACACCATATGCTCCAAAAAATGGGATATACCATTATTGTCCGCCCGCTCATAGGCCGACCCCGTATTAACCCAAATCCCGAGCGATACGGTTTCAAACTGCGGATATTTCAGGCTGACAATTCTCAACCCGTTTTTTAAAACACTGATTTCCGGCTGCATCTTTTTTCCTTTTAGTCTGGTTACAAATTATTTTTGATGTAACACGATTTTTCAACCGGCGTCAAGCCCTGCAAAAGGTTATTTTCTTACTTCCGGCGGCTTTTAAGCAGCGGGATAAAACCTAACAAATAGTGTTTGGTCTTTTTTCCGGCGGAAGAAACCTTCTTTTTCCATAACGGCAGCAAGTTAAACAGCCAATATAACCGATCACCATCACCGTTTTCCCGGACTTTCAGCAGAGGAACGAAACCAAACAAATAATGGCGGGATAACGTATGCCAGCGTTTATATTTCGATTTTTTATCCAATTTTTCCATAATTTGAGGATAATGCGCCAAAACAGCCGCAAGCTGAACATCATTTCCGCCGCCGATGACATTTTCTTTCCAAAGAGTTCCTTGTTCCTGACTTCCCGGCACCATTTTCAGCCGGTTATAGGGTTTGGCAATCAGATTTATTTTGACATTATTCAGAACCGCCATTGCCCAAAACCAAATATCATCGGCTTTAGGCGCCAGCGATAAGAACAAATCCTCGTTTAAAACATCCTGATACAAACAATGGGGCGGATATAAAACCCCGCCGACACCGGTCATAAAATTATTAAATGACGGCGTCAATTTGTTCGCTTCATAATTCCATTTTTGATAAGGCGCAACTTTCTTGCCGGCCCGCAATATTTGATGGCAGCGGGCGGCGTGGATCATCTCCGGATTTTCCGCATAAGCAAACAACAGATTTTGCAGCCAGTCCTGCGGATACAAAATATCATCATCAACCGTTATCAACACCCGATCGGGAAAGGCTCTCAGGGCAGGAATCAGCTTTGTATAAGAACCGATATCTTTGGTATATCTGATTTCCAGCCCCTCCTTCTGCAAAACCAGCAGATCCGGCGGCAGATCACGCTCCCGGCCGGGAAATTCACTTTCGCCCAGCCATAAAATAATTTTGGCCGGCACCGTTTGCGCCTGCAGCGATTTGACAGTATCTGCCACATACCTAATCCGCGCAGGATAAGAAGTCAGAGTAATAATCGGATCAACAAACAAAGTCCTTTCGCCCGGCCGGCCATATTTTATAATATCCTCCCGCGAATAATATTTCTGCAATATCTGCAGCCTTTCGGCCAAGTGCCGCTGCTTTCCCTGCTCTGAGACACCGGAACTGATCCCGCAATCATAAAAATCGGCAATCAAAAACGGCAGATAATAAAATTTTTCACCGGCTAACGCACATTGAATAAACTTTTCAAGATCCGAAACAATTTTTAGTTCTTCATTATACAAACCATGTTTTGTAAATATCTCTTTCTGGATAAAAGTTCCCTGATGACACAGCACATCAGCAATCAAATATTGTGCATCGACAGGCCGGTTATATAATCGGATATACTTACGATAGGAAAAATATGCCGGTCCATACAAAACAGCCGCGTCATAATCTTTTCCTTCACCAAATGTTTTGTACAGGACATCATTATCATAAAAAGCGTCACCGCCGTTCATAAAATTGAGCCATTTGCCGTTTGCCTTTACAATACCTTTGTTCATGGCATTGTAAACGCCATTATCCGGTTCTGAGATTAATAGATCTATCCGATCCTTATATTCATTCAAAATATCCAGCGTGCCGTCGGTCGAACCGCCGTCGACAACGATCCATTCAAAATCCTGCCAGCTTTGATTGACAATACTTTCACAGGTTTTGCGAATATTTTTTTCATTGTAGCAAATGGTGATTATGGATAACTTCATTGTTTATTTCCTTTTTATTTTCAAAAACGGGATAAAACCGAACAGATAATATTTTACCCGATGTCCGTTTGATGAAATTTTCCGCTTCCACAACGGCAGAAAACCGAACAGATAATATTTTTGACTGCAAAATTGTTTCACCGGCTGCGGTTTTGTTTGAGCCGCAACAGACTTTGGCGCCGGAACAGGAACCATCAACCGACGATTTAACGAAATGCCGGCAAAAGGTGACCGACGGTAATACTCGTCCCACAGATCGCCAAATGTACCGTTCAGCACTTTCCACGGACGATAGCTGCTTTCCCCGGCAAAATGAATTAGTGCCGCATCACTTTGCATTTCGCCGTCATCTGCGTAGTCTGTACCATAAAAAGAATTGATTTCCTGCTGAGTATAACCGTACGCACGATAAAGAGGGATCATTGCGTTATATTTTAAGGCAACCCATTTTACCCGGTCTTTAAATACAAAATTAAAAGCATCCTGATCCATACACCGCCATTCGGGATGTTCTTTTTTGGCTGCCAGCAGTTTCTCCCCGCAATTTTCCTGCCGCATTTCCTTTAGATTTAACAACATCACACCGGAGTTAAAATATTTTTCCACCCCGGTTTTTTCATGAAAATGCTGTTTGAGCTCACCCCCCATATCCCGCACGGCGGCAACTAAAAAGCCGTCAAGACCGGTAGCGTAAAACTCTCTTAGATCGCAACGCACTAAAATATCGCCGTCTATATACAAAACCTTGTCGGCATTCAGAACAGATGCCAGATCAAATTTTAAAGCCGCGCTGTGAGGAACATGAGTTTTAACCTGTATCTGATCGTATTTGGCCGTATCTGTTTCAATAAAATCAATTTTAACCTTGTCCGCGGCAAGCTTTGCCAGCCGTTCTCTGTTAAAACGACTGACACCGGCAACCAATAGATAAAAATGATAAACAGACTCCGCATTCTTATGACAAACCGCCGATGTTATGGCAACCGCCGTCGGGATGACATAATTATTGTCCGTAATCATACATATATTAACTTCATGCATTGTCTTTCTCCGCAAATTTTCGCAAATCCGTTGTCGAGCGACGCGGCAGCTCACCTTTTGGCTCCCGCGGCAGCACAATATAACGAATATTCAATTTTTCGCATAACCGGCGTTTTTCTTCCGTTGCGCCGTCTTCATTAACCACAAAGATATCCGGGCAGACAGCTTCAAGCTCCGGCAGAAAATCGAGCATCCCCAAACCGGAGCTGATAAACGCTTGATGAACGAAACGAACGGAAGAAACCAAATATAAACGTTCGCTTTCGGAACATACCGGCATCCGCTTTTTTAATTCCCAAATTGTTCTGTCGGAACCAATGGCCACATAGAGATCACCGTAAGCGGCCGCTTTTTCGAAGAAACAAATATGCCCCGAATGCATAAGATCAAAGCATCCTGATACAAATACTTTAGTCATAGTCACCTGTAATAGTTTGTTTAGGTAAAAAAAGGATCCTTTTTTTTACACATATTTTGGGGGAGCTTTTGAGGAACAGATAACAAAAAAATTGTGATTAAAAAAGAAATTTCTAATGATTTTTTGGCAGAAAATTGTATACAGGTTAAAAATGTAGTAAAAAAAGGATCCTTTTTCTACTACA
>CABUAP010000031.1 GCA_902489675.1 uncultured Azospirillum sp.
CTACCCATCCCTGCGGTATTTGAGAAAACTGCAAATCGATCGCCGCCGGACGCAATATTGACGTTTTGGAACTCGACGCGGCCTCCCGTACCGGGGTTGACGACATCCGCGATATTTTGGACGGCGTGCGTTATAAACCGACAAACTGCCGTTACAAAATATATATCATCGACGAAGTGCATATGTTATCAAAAAGCGCTTTCAACGCTTTGTTGAAAACGCTTGAGGAACCGCCGGCTCACGTTAAATTTATTTTTGCCACAACCGAAATCCGCAAAGTTCCGGTAACCGTTTTGTCACGCTGCCAACGTTTTGATTTGCAGCGTTTAACAATTGAAGATCTGCTGAAACTGTTTAACAAAATTGTCGCGGCAGAAAATTTGAAAGCCGATGACGAAGCTCTGCACATGATCGCGGCAGCGGCAGACGGTTCCGCCCGCGACGGCCTGTCACTGCTTGATCAGGCGATCTCGCTCGGCGGCGGCAAAGTACGAATCGATATTGTCAAAGAAATGCTCGGTATGGCCGATCGCGGACAGACTTTTGAGTTGTTTAATTTGATGGTCGGCGGCGATATGCAGGCTCTGTTAGCCAAACTGCAGGAAATGTATAAGAACGGCGCCAATCCGACAGCTATGATCAATGATCTGGTCAATCTGACCCATGCCCTGACCAAAACACTGCTGCTGCCTGGATTTATCAATGATCCTTCGCTTTCGGAAAACGATCGGAACTTTTTAAAGGAAACTTCCGGCAAGCTAAGTATTGCGGTGCTTTCAAAAATCTGGCAGATGCTGATTAAAGGAATGAACGAGATGCAGACCGCGCCGGTACCGATCGACGCGCTGGAGATGATCTTAATCCGGATCGCATATTCCGCTAATTTGCCCTCTCCCGCCGAAGTGCTGGAAAGCGTAAAAAAAAAATCTGAATTAGGAACACTGCGTCCGACAATTGCGCCGGCCGGGAATTCTCAATCGAATTCTGTTGCCGCTCCCGCCGCTTACGCGCAGGCGCCGATCCAAACAGCCGTCCAATCAAGCATCAATGCGGCGTTTACCGACATCAACGGGCTGATCAAGCATTTAGAAATCAATAAGCAGCCGCGGCTGGCCTATGCTCTGCGGCATGATATCGAAGTGATTGAGTTTGCGCCGGGACAGATAAAATTCAAAGCCGCCGATCGGGTCGGTAATGATACTTTGGCTGCGCTCAACAAAATACTGGAAGATACTACCGGCGGCAAATGGACACTTGATATTGTTCCGGGCGAAGTTGGCCGCACGGTTGCCGATATCGAAAACGAGCAGAAAGAAAAAGATAAGAAAAATATTGCCGAAACACCGCTGGTAAAAGCTATTTTGGAAGAATTCCGCGGCGCCAGAATCGAAAATCTGACCCGCAAAATATCCGCCGAAAATGAAAATGACGGCAATATGGAAAACGAAGAAGACATTTTTAACAATAACAGTGACGACTATTTTAGCAATGAGGATTAAAATATCATGATGAATATGCAGGGAATTATGAAACAAGCGCAAATGATGCAGAAAAAAATGGAAGAAGCGCAAAAAAAGCTGGCCGAAAGCGAGGTAACCGGAACCAGCGGCGGCGGTATGGTCAAAGTGACCTTGAACGGCAAATTTGAAACCAAAAAAGTGGAAATTGACAAGAGCCTGGTCAACCCGGAAGAAACAGATATCTTGGAAGACCTGCTGCTGGCCGCTTTTAACGACGCGCAGGGCAAAGTAGACACCATGATGAGCGAGGGGATGAAAGATGTTACCGGCGGGCTCAATCTCGGCGGGCTTAAGCTGCCGTTTTAAGGGGATTTTGACTTGTCCGGACAAGAAATTGAAAAACTGGCAAAAATTGTTGCCAAACTGCCGGCCTTGGGTACCCGTTCGTCACGGCGGATTGTTCTGCACCTGCTGAAAAAGCGGGAAACGGCACTGCTGCCGTTGATCGAAGCACTGCAAAATGTGGCGGCTAACGTCAAAACCTGCGAAGTCTGCGGCAACTATGATACCTTGTCCCCCTGCTCTGTCTGCTGTTCTGAAAAACGTGACGGACATACGATTTGCGTGGTACAAGACGTTGCCGATTTGTGGGCTATGGAGAGGGTCGGTTTCTATAAGGGAAAATATCATATTTTAGGCGGCGTGTTATCGGCGCTTGACGGTATTACCCCCGAAGATTTGAATATTGACAAGCTGCTTGATCGGCTGGGAGAAGAAAATATCAGCGAGGTTATCTTGGCGTTGCCGGCCACCGTTGACGGGCAGATTACTTCTCATTATCTGGTCAGCCGCCTGAAAGAAAGCGGCATCAAAATCACGACGCTGGCACAAGGTATCCCGGTTGGCGCGGAACTTGACTATATGGACGAAGGCACCATCCAGCTGGCGATCAACTCCCGTAAGGAAATGTAATAAGCTGCGGCAAGGCGGATAAAAATATGACGTTATTTAAAACAGTGTTCATTTTTTCTTTTACCATCGCTTTGCTGGCTCCAGACACTGCCGGCGCGGTATCTGCCCGTACTTTTAATTCAATGTATGCGGCAGCTGCCCGCGGCGATGTTCCGGCCTTAAGAGAAGCGATGCACCGCGGTTTGCGGATAGATTCGCTCAACCGATCGGGTGACACCGGGGTTTGCGCCGCTATCAAAAAAGGCGATTATCAGGCTTATAATTCCTTTATTCAGGCCGGCGCGCGCGCCAATCCGTCTTGCCTTTCGCGCATCAGCCGCACAAAATATAAAAAATTTATGGATTCCGATAAAATTGTCGTTTATGCCCGCAATCAATATACGCCGTCGGCCGGCCCCGAAGCACCCGCCAGTTATCATTCTCCTTCCGGTTATGTCGGCAGCCGCCAAATGGGTATTATTCAGCGCGAGCTGGATTATACCGCCCAAACAGGAAACGCTTATAATTTAATGTATCTGCCGGTTTCTCTGATGTTTTCCTTTTTTCCGTAAATATATTCGCATGGAAGAAGTATAAATTATCGGCATAAAAAAACCCCGGCATCGGGTTTTTTCATTTATGATTCAAACGCCTTTGTCTGCAAGCGGATGCAGATATTCCGCCCCGACCGTCAGGCTGGAGAAGCCTTTTAGACGGGGCAAATATCGTGTGGAAGTTTATTAAGACCTTACAAAAGCCGGGAGGGTTTACCGAACGATATTTATTCGATGGTTTCGATCAACCGGTCAAGGCTTTTCTGTTCCGATTTATCATAACCGACCGACTTATCCTCTTTGACTTCCGTCACTTTCTTTTTCTTTACCTGCGGCTGGGTCAGTTTTTCAAACAAATCGTCTAAGTCACTGTCCAACTCGACGCCGGGGGCAACCTCTTTTTCAACATTGACCTGCATATGTACCTTGTCGCGGGTAGACTGCGGGATCAGTTTTTCGATCGGTTCGGCAAAAGAACCGGCCAATTGAAAATACTTCGACTGTTTAAACAGCTCCGGCTGAGTTTTGGGCGGGATAATCCAGCCGACCAGTATGTTGAGCAATATAATCAGCAAAAAGGCTCTCAGAATGCCAAAAAACAGCCCCAAAACCCGATCCATACCGCTCAGTTTGCTGTTGCGTATCTTGCCGATGACAATCGAGGTCAAATAAATCCAGATCACAAAGAAAATAATGAGAATGGTAAAAGCCGAGGCCACAATTGCCATAATTTCACTTTCTATATGCGCTTCCATCAGCGGCTGCACATAGGGCAGCAGATAAATAACCGCAACAATCCCCAAAAACCAACCGATAATGGAAAGAACTTCCTTGATCAGGCCGCGGTTTAAGGCAATCAGGGCGGAAATTAAGACAATGATTAAAATAACAACGTCCAAACTATTCATGTTTTTGTCCTAATTAAACCAGTTAATCAGCTTTTGCACATTGCCGATTTCGTGGATATTGATATCAAGATTGTTTTTCTTTTTGTCTTTACTGTATTGCGAAGGGGCAATCGCACTTCTGAAACCAAGTTTATAAGCTTCCTTCAGCCGCAGATTGGGCTGGCTGACAGCACGGATTTCGCCCGACAGGCCGATTTCGCCGAAAATGACCATATCAGCCGGCAGCGGACGGTTGGTCAACGAAGAAACAATTGCCATAGCCACCGCCAGATCCGCCGCCGGTTCAGAAATTTTTAACCCGCCGGCAATATTGAGATAAACATCCTGCGAGCTGAGGTTTAGGCCGCCGCGGGCTTCCAAAACCGCCAATACCATTGACAACCGGCCGGAATCCCATCCGACCACCGCCCGTTTGGGGCTGGAATAGCCGCTTTGGCTGACCAATGCCTGAATTTCTACCAGCACCGGCCGCGAACCTTCTATACCGGCAAACACGCAAGAACCGGAGATATTGCCCTGCCGTTCGGCCAAAAACAACGCCGAAGGATTTTCCACTTCTGCCAAGCCTTTGTCCTGCATCTCAAACACACCGATTTCGTCGGTGGCGCCGTAACGGTTTTTGACTGCCCGCAGAATGCGGAAATGATGACCGCGTTCGCCCTCAAAATAAAGAACGGTATCAACCATATGCTCCAAAACCCGCGGGCCGGCAATTGAGCCTTGTTTGGTGACATGGCCGACCAAAAACAGCACAAAACCTTTCTTTTTGGCCAATTTGATCAGTTCGTAAGCACAGGCGCGCACTTGAGAAACGCTGCCGGGGGTTGATTCTGCCTCTTCCAGATACATAGTTTGGATCGAATCGATTACTACTACCGCCGCGTCGGTTTTTTCCAAAGTGGTCACAATATCCTTAACATCGGTGGCCGAAGCCAAATTGACCGGCGCCGTTTCCAGCCCCAGCCGGCGGGCGCGGATTTTGACCTGATCGGCCGCTTCTTCGCCCGAGATATAGTAGCATTCCGGATGTTCGGGCAAGTTGGCAATACTGGCGCAGGCCTGCAGCAGCAAGGTTGATTTGCCGATGCCGGGATCTCCGCCGACCAAAATGACCGATCCGGGAACCAAGCCGCCGCCGCAGACACGATCTAATTCGCGAATATTGGTATGCAGGCGTTCAACCGCTTGTGTGGAACCGCTCAAAGACACAAAGTCGAGCAGATTACCTTTCTTTTTGGGATTAAAATTAGAAAATCCCTCACCGCCGATTTTTTCTTCAACAATAGTATTCCATTCGCCGCAGGCATCGCATTTGCCCTGCCATTTGGGATAAACGGCACCGCAGTGCTGACAAGCATATTCGCTTCCGTTTTTTTTGGCCATTGATCAGACCTCCACTTTAATCGGCCCTTTTGAGCAGCCGTTGATAAACTGGCAGACATAAGGATTGTCGGTCTTATCCATCTCGGCCACCGTTCCCTGCCAAATAATTTTTCCCTGATAAAGCATAGCAATGCGATCGGCGATTTTGCGGGCGGAAGCCATATCATGGGTGATTGTCAACGCGCTGGCGCCGAGTTTTTTGACGGAATCGATAATCAGATCATTGATAACATCGGCCATAATCGGATCAAGCCCGGTGGTCGGTTCATCAAAAAAGATAATTTCCGGCCGAGTGGCCACTGCGCGCGCCAGCCCGACCCGTTTTTGCATACCGCCGGAAAGTTCAGACGGTGACAAATCGGCCACGTCCGGTCCCAAGCCTACTTGCCGCAGCACCTCAATTGCTTTATCCCGAGCTTGGCGGCGCGGCATTTTTTGATTTTCGAGCAAGCCGAAAGCCACGTTCTCCCACACGCTCAAGCTGTCAAACAATGCCCCGCCCTGAAACAACATTCCCATTTTGGCATAATGTTTTTCATTTTCTTTGCGAGAAGCGCCGATTGTTTCAAAACCGTCTATTTTAATTGAACCCGCATCGGGCGTGATCAGCCCCTGAATACATTTGATCAAGACCGATTTGCCGGTACCCGAGCCGCCGATCACAACCAAAGACTCGCCTTTCTTTATTTTCAGGTCAACTCCGTTCAGCACTCGCTTGCGGCCAAACGCCTTGCGCAGACCGGAAACTTCTATTTTATTGATTTCTTTATCCATAACTTTTCCGCTCCGTCAACTATTTGGTAAAAATAAGGCCGGTGATAATATAGTTGAAAATAAGGATGATGATCGAAGAGGCCACCACCGCGTTGGTTGTCGCTTCGCCCACGCCTTGAGCGCCGCCTTTCGATTTGTAGCCGTTGTAGCAGCCCATTAAAGCAATTACAAAACCAAATACCGCGGCTTTGATCACACCGGTATAAATATCGATCGGCTGCAGCTCATTGACCGTGGCATTAATATAATTGGCAGGGTTGAAATCGAGTTGGTAGACCGCCACGATATAGCCGCCGAAAATGCCGATCACATCACCGATCAAAACCAAAATCGGCAGCACGATCACACCGGCCAAAAGCCGGGGCGCCACCAGATATTTGTACGGATTGGTCGACAATGTGGACAAAGCGTCGATTTGTTCGGTCACCCGCATGGTACCGATTTCCGCCGCCATTGCCGCGCCGATGCGTCCGGCCACCATCAAACCGGCAAAAGCCGGCGCCAACTCGCGGGTAACGGAGATCAGCACGACTGAGGCAATTGCGCTTTCTGCGCCGTAACTGGAAAAACCGGCGTGTGTTTGCAGCGCGATCACCATACCGGCAAAAATCGTCGTCAATGCCACCACCGGAAGCGAATAAAAACCAATGTTAATAATCTGCCGAAGCAAAAGCTTGGGATAAAAGGGCGGGGTTACGCAATTGTAAAGCGCTTTGGCAATAAATTCCGAAAGCTCCCCGATGCGGGAAACAAAAACCGCCAGCGGCTTGCCGAGAGCCCGCAGAAAATTCTCCAGATATCTATGATGTTTCATCGCTTTTTCCTAAATTTGTTAATCGGCATTATATTAAAATACCGCGAACAAGAAAGCAAGGGCTATTTATTTTGGTAACAAGCGAGTATGATCTTGTCGATCGCGGAAATTTCAAAACCGTGAAGGCGGATTTTCGGTACGCTGACGCCGCAATATTCTATCTTCTCCTGCTCCGGCAAGCGTTCTATTTTTTCACCGGCGGGAACCAGTTCCACAACCAGCTCGACAAAGACGGAAGGACAGGGTTCAAAACGGCAGACGCCGACACCGCGCACTTCCATCATACCGCGGATATTTTCCGGGCAGCTGGCCTTTAAGCGGCCAAATTTTTCTTCTATATCGGTGCGGTCGTCCGCAACCAGCTCCGCTCCTTTGTTCATCATCATCCGAAGCGCCAGATCTGATTTGCCGCTGCCGGAAGGACCGATAATCAAAATACCGTTTTCCTTATAGCTGATACAGGTGGCATGAATATTTGTTTTACTCAAGACTATTCAGCCTTTCATCCCCGGTAATCGTAATCCGGCGGCCGCCGTTTTCGGGCAAAATTTCGATTTTAAACGCTTTGCGCGGCAAGTAACCGCCCATTTTTTCCGGCCATTCGATCAGCGTAACCCCGTCATAAAGCGCTTCTTCCATTCCCAATTCAAAAATTTCTTCCGGAGATTTCAAACGATAAAGATCGAAATGGTAAATTTCAAAATCTTTTGCCGCATAACTTTGAACCAGCGTAAACGTCGGGCTGGGAACTTCTTCGGCGTCGGTCAAGCTGCAAATAAACGCGCGGCTCAAAACGCTTTTACCCATCCCAAGCGTGCCGAACAGCGCAAAACAATCACCGCGGCGCGCCATTGCCGCCAGTTTGCGGCCGAGTACCGCTGTGTCTTTTTCTTTTGCACAAAACCAGGTTTTAGATTCGCTCATGCCTGTCCTTAAAAATCAAGAATGCTCTTTTTCGGCTGTTTGGGTTTGATCACTTTGATCTTGGGCTTTTTAGACTGAATTTCCCGCCAATCCCAAGGTTTGTAAAACTGTCCCTGCCACAACCCGCGGCCGTTGTCGCGCGCCTGTTGTTCATAGGGGAGATAGATGCCACTCTGCCGCGGATCAGCAACCGCCCAACCGGCATTGACCAAAGCCGCCCCGATGTCATATTGACCGAGCGCGCAAGTAGCCACCATGTTGCCTTTGGAATCCTGTTTTAGTACATGACATTCCAATTCGTGGCCGGAAATCCAACTTTTCAGCCAGCGAGCCGCTTCCTGTCCGCAGCGGTAGGCGCGGCCTTTGCCGTCGGCGCAGGTTTGGTTAGATTCCGGCGCATCAATACCATAGATTTTTATATAGCGGCCGCGCATTTCCAAAGTGTCACCGTTAATGACTCTGGTAACACCGTAAACCGCCGGATAGTCATTGGGATTAAACGCTCTGGCCGGGGCAGCCGGTTCGCTGCTGCCGGTCAGGCTGTTTAAAAGCCGGCTCAATCCGCTTTCTTCCTCAGCGGCTGAAGGCGCAGCTGCCGGTGCCGGAACCGCCTGCTCACGAGCGGCAGATCCGACATCATCAAAATTTTCACTCAACAAAGGAGCGGCCGGTGAAGGTTCGCCGGCTGCGGAAACAACGGCCGGGGCAGGGGCTTCTTCTTCGGCAGAGGCCATAACCTGCGTTTCCGAAACCGATGACGAAGCGCGGTTCTTGCCCAGAAAACTCATAATATTGGGCACGACTTTATCAACACCGCCGTTGAAGGCGCCGATAGCATACATGATAAAACCGGCAATCAGACATATAATCAGCAAAACCGGCAGACAGCCCATTGCCCGCCAAACCATTTTGCCGAAGATATACAAGACCACCAATCCGACAATAATGCCGATAAAACCACCGCCCTGAAACAGCATATTGGAACTTTGGGTGCCGCTGCCGCCCAAATAAATCAAAATAACCGCTGCCAAACCGAGAACTAACTTTTTAATAAAAAACATGGGCTGGTTTCCTTAAATTCAATTTACGCCATTATAGACGGCAAGAGTAAAAATATGATTACCGCGGTTATTTTGCCTTGGCATAACAACGGCAGTGGCAGATCCCGTCACGCTCAATATCGCTGCGGCATAAGTCGGAGATACAATAGCGTTCTTGGTTTTCACCGTCACAAGGGCAGCGCTGCCAGCTGTCTTCGCCAAACATCCGGATTTTTGCCCGCGCTACTTTTTCAATATTTTCGGTTGGTTTCAAACCGCAGCTTTTGCAGTTATCAAGCATTTTTTCCAATATAGTCATTTTTATCCCTTTAGTCGACGGTGTTCACCGTAAAATTCGGCAGACTGCCGTTTGTCAGTGTAGACTTTTGTTGCAAAATGTCAATAAGCTTATCCAAATCCGCCGGGCTGGCATATTGCAAAACAACTTTTCCGCCGCCGTTGCTGCCGGCGGAAATTTTAACTTTCATCCCCAAATTGCGGGTCATTAAAGAAGATATTTCTTCCAAATCGCTGTCTTTTGCTTTTGCCTTTTTTTCCGGCTTTGTTTTTTTGGCATCCGCGGCCAAAGCTTCTGCCTGACGGGCATTTAAACCGCGGGCAGCAATTTTTTGCGCTAAAGTTTCGGCATCAGCCAAACCGATCAGCGGCCGTACCTGTCCCGCAGTTAAAACCCCATCGCGAACCATCTGCTGCACCGAGGCGGGCAGGGCAAGCAGCCGCAGTGTGTTGGCAATATAACTGCGCGATTTGCCGATAATTTGGGATAAGGCTTCCTGCGTATGTGAAAATTCGTCAATCAACCGTTGCAACCCCTCTGCTTCTTCAATAACAGAAAGATTTTCACGCAGCAGATTTTCAACCAGTGCAACTTCCAAAACTTCTTTATCGTCCATATTTTTAACGATAACAGGCACTTCCGTCAGACCGGCCATCAGTGAAGCGCGATAACGCCGTTCACCGGCAATGATTTCGTATTTGCCGTTACCGAGTTCCCGCACCAAAAGCGGTTGCAAAACCCCTTTTTCGCGGATGGACTGCGAAAGAGATTCCAACGCTTCGGGATCAAAATCGAGCCTTGGCTGATAGGGGCTCGGAGAAAGATCCGCCAAGGCCGCATTTTTTTCGCCGGCAGTATGAACGGTGTTCTCAGAATTTATCAGCCCCATATCGTCGCCTAGCAAAGCGCCCAACCCGCGGCCCAGACTTTTTCTTTTGTGACTGTCGTCTAACATGCGATCAGCTCCTTTTCTCTTTTCAAAACTTCGCCGGCCAGACTGATATATGCCTGCGATCCCGAGCATTTAAAATCATAAAGCAGAACCGGTTTGCCGTGGGACGGCGCTTCCGATACGCGGACATTCCGCGGGATAACGGTTTGATAAACCTTGTTGCCGAAGAAACTGCGGACATCTTCTTCCACCATCTGGGTCAGATTATTGCGGCCGT
>CABUAP010000032.1 GCA_902489675.1 uncultured Azospirillum sp.
TCTGTTTTTGTTTATAAAAAACTCTCCTTTCAGGGGAGAGTTTTTTATCCTAAGCTTTAGCTGCCGTTTTTGCTTTTTTCTTTGCCGTTTTTTTCGCTGCGGCTTTTTCTTTGGCCGCCGCTTTCTTTTCGGCCGCTTTTATTTTGGCGGCAGCCTTTTTCTCGGCTGCTTTCAATTTTGCCGCTTCGGCTTTTTTCTTCAATGTTTCTTTTTTCTTGAGCGCTGCCGCTTTCTTTTTGGCTGCCGCTTTTTCTTTAGCCGCTTCGGCCTTTTTCTTTAAGGCTTCTTTTTTCTTGAGCGCTGCTTCGGCGGCTTTGGCTGCTTTTTTCTCCGCAGCTTTTTTGCTCTTTACGGTTTTCTTTTTAACGGCTTTTTTCGGCTTGCTCTTCTGCTCATTCCATTTTTTGGAAACGGCAATGGCTTCGTCCAGCTCTTTTTCTTTGCACAAACCGATCGCAACCGGATTCTTCGGCCGCAAATCGGCCATTTCACGATGGGTACCGTCACGCAAAGCGCTAATGGTCGGCTTGGTGGTACCGATCAATTTGCAGATTTGAGAATCGATAATTTCCGGACAATTGCGCAGAATCCACAAAATTGCCGCCGGTTTATCGCTGCGCTGAGAGGGGGACAAAACCTTTTTATTTTTGCTGTTTTGAACTTTAACATTGCGTTCCGGTTCAATACCGCTGAGCGAGGCCGAAGCATCTTGCTCGCAACGGGCAATTTCATCCGCCGTCAGCTGGCCGCCGGTTACGGGGTTTAACCCGACGATATTAGAAGCCACATCTCCGTCGGCAATGGCCTGCACTTCCAGTTCGTGCAATTCGCAAAAATCGCCGATTTGTTTAAAAGTCAAAGTCGTATTTTCAACCAGCCAGACGGCTGTTGCCTTAGGCATTAACGGGGCTGTCATTTTCCTGTCCTTTCTTTTTGTTTTAAGCACACAGTTTTTGTGAGCAAAAAACCCACATTCTATTATAGAATGCAGGTTAATTGAAAAAATTTAAGATAGTATTAAGAAAAATACTATTCGCTGTCGGAAGTCTTGAGACCGAAAGCACCAAACTTATTCTTAAATTTGGACAACTGACCGCCGGTGTCAACCAAACGATAAACACCTGTCCAAGCCGGGTGGGATTTCGGATCAATTTCCAAAGTCATTTTATCTCCGGCCTTACCCCAAGTAGATCTGGTGGTGGCAACGCTGCCGTCACTCATCACATAGGTAATTTCATGATAATCCGGATGAATACCTTTTTTCATCTTATTTTCTCCATAACGAATTTCCAATTGCCGCTTTTATACATTAGAGTTTCGAATAAAGCAAGCATTAATTTAAAAAATTTTTAAGCTTTTTGTTCGGGTTATCCGCCCGGCACATCAGCCCGCCAACCTGACGATAAACGCTTCCAGCGAATTGTTGGTTGCCGCCAGCTCGTCGGAAACAATCACCTGCTCGATTTTTTCCGGCGCAAATTCTTCCCGTTTCAGGTTATAAATATAACCGCCGGCTTCGCGCACCAGCAACAACCCTGCCGCTACCGGATTCAGGTCATTGCCGAGGCTCAGGCAAACATCCATTTTGCCGGCAGCAACATTGGCCATCGACAGCGAAACGCAGCCAAGCAGCCGAACGCTTTCGGTTTCGGCAAACAAATCACGATAAGCGGAAGTATATTCGGCACTGCCGTGCTGGAAACCGATTGAAGCCGCAACCAAAGCCGCCGTTCCGTCTTTGACGGCAGAAACGCGCAGACGTTCGTGATTGCGGAAACCTTCTTTATAAGCCCCGCTGCCTTTTTCGGCAAAATACAGTTCATCACTGGCCCGGTTATAGACAACCGCAGCCTTGACTTCGCCGTTTTCGCAATAAGCAACCGTAGTGGCAAAAACCGGAATACCGCGAATAAAATTGCCCAAACCGTCGATAGGCGCAACCAGAAAACAGCATCCGCGGGACAACGGTTGTTTGCCTTCAATGAAAACAGCATCCGGACGCACACGGGAAAGCTCGCTTTTTAGGGTCTGCGCTACCCGTTCTAAAGAACGGGAAACAAAATTCTGATATCCGCGAACCGATGACTGCAGTTTTTCGATTTCATTAAAATCGCGGTCAAGCGATGCCGTTGCTTTTTTGACGGCGCCGACCAAAAGCGTGAGTGTTGGAGAAAGATACGACATTATTTGGCTCTTTCAACATAAGTGGCTTCGGCCGTGCCGACCACAACTTTTTCGCCCTGATTGATAAACGGCGGAACCATGATGCGAACGCCATTATCCAAAATAGCCGGTTTGTAAGAAGAAGCGGCGGTCTGACCTTTAACCACCGGTTCGGTTTCGGCAACGGTGCAGACAACCTGCTGCGGCAGTTCAACCGCGACCGGACGACCGTCAATAAAATTGATATAAACCGTCATGCCTTCGACCATAAACGGACGGGAATCGCCCAAAATATCGGCCGGCATAACAAACTGTTCAAAAGTTTCCGAATCCATAAAGGTCAGGCCGAGCGCATCTTCATAGAGGAACTGGCAGTCTTTTTCTTCAACCATCAGTTTTTCGACGGTATCTTCCGAACGGAAACGTTCGTTGGTTTTGGTGCCTTCCTCAACCGACTTCATCTCAACCTGCATAAAGGCGCCGCCTTTACCCGGTTTGATGTGGGTTGCTTTGGTGATGGTCCACGGTTTGCCCTTGTATTCGATAACCCAGCCGATTCTGATAGATACTGCTTGCTGCTTCATTCTTATTCACTCCTTAAATTTTGATTTTTTGAATTTTATCAAGATAATTACTCTAAACTTTATTTTTTCGCAACTAAAATCTTATAGTCTTCGGGGCTTAAAATTACCATATCTGCCGGATAAGAGCAAAAATCTGCCGATTTGTCCATCGGTTCGACCGCCATCTGTAACAAGAAAAACTCTGTATACCATTCGATCAGCTCCCGGGTTTTGTCCGCGCCGTCCCCCCAAATGCGAAAAATGATAAAATCCGGTTCGTTTTCACTGACAACCATCGCCTCGTGACGGCGGCAACGGCAAACCACGCCGAGGAAAAGCCCGCCGAGTTCGCGACGCAGAGCCGCCATATCCTTTTTAATGGCCGTTGATGCGCTCAAATCGGCCACAATGCCGTCGGCCGCGAGCTTAACCGCCAGCGGCGCAGCCCCCTCCCCTTCAAACAAAATGATTTTGCCCGCCGCTTTGGCCTGCTCAACCTGCGCCTGCAAATAGTTTTCGGACAGTGCGGCGGAAAAAACGAAGCATTCAACGTTTTTTTCATTAATATAATTTGAGGGACTTTCGTCGGTGATTTTGAGAATAAATTTCGGCATATCCGTTTTTGCTGCTTGAAAAAATAGTTAATGACCAGTATGATTGGGAGATTATAAGCCAACGGTATCGATAAAGAAAGAAAAATTTTACCATGGAAACACAAATTTCGCGTTTTAAACAAACGGCGGAAGCCTTAAATGAAATTGACGCGGCAATTGACGGGCTGCAAAGGGCATTGGAAAACAAACGGGAAAGTATTTCCCGCTTAAAGGAAAATGCCAGGCAGTCGGTGGCACGCATTGACCAATTGATCAACAAATTAAATGTGATACGGGAACAAGATGGCACAAGTAACGGTAACGATTAATTCCCGCGAATATCCCATTGCCTGCGAAAGCGGACAGGAAGCGCGGATCATGCAGCTGGCCGGCATTTTGGAAGAAAAGGCACGATTATTAAAGGATATCAGCGGGCAGATCAGCGAAAATATGTTTTTGGCCATGGTCGGCATTTTGGTAGCCGATGATTTGTTTGAAGCACGCAAAAATACGCCTCGGCAGGAAAACATACTGTCCCACGACGCCGCTTTGTCGCAAACGGTTTCTGCCGAAGCCTTTGCCGCCGCTGATTTGGAACTTTCGACCCGACTCAGAGTTGTGAGTGAAAAAATAAAAGCTGTTGCAAAACAAATCGAATCATTATAATATCTTGTTATGGAGAGGTGACTGTTTGGTGCGTAATCCCGCAGATCTTCCGAGCCAACGTAATTATACCGGGAATTGTCCCTGACAGGATCGTGGTCCTGTTACATGATGCCCACCTATTGAGATGCGGTTCGAGACAGAATGTACCTATACGGCCAGACGGTTCTCTCTTTTTTGTTACCTTTTAACTCCGGATGCCGGAGTTTTTTTAATTAACCGACGGAGAAAATTGTTGAAGATCATTTATTTGGGCGATGTGGTCGGCCGCGCGGGACGGGATGCCGTTTTGCAAAACCTGCCGCTGATGCGGGAAAAATATAAAGCTGACGTGATTATCGTCAATGTCGAAAACGCCGCTCACGGTTTTGGCGTGACTCCGGGAATCGCTCGCGAATTTCTGGAACGCGGCGCCGATGTTTTGACGACAGGCAACCATGTCTGGCAGCAACGGGATATTATCCCCTTTTTAGACGAAAGCAAACGTATTATCCGTCCGCTGAATTATCCCGATCAGGCGCCCGGACGTGGCGCCGTCGAGTTTGAATTGGCAAACGGCAAAAAAATTCTGATTACTCAGGTTTTGGGGCGGGTATTCATGGATAATATCGATAATCCCGCTTTTGCGCTTGAGCGGCTGCTAAAAAATTATACGCTCGGACGCAATGTGGCCGCCATATTTGTCGATGTCCATGCCGAATCGACTTCGGAAAAACTTTCTCTCGGGCATTATCTTGACGGCCGGGTTTCGATCGTTGCCGGCACCCACACCCACATCCCCACCGCCGATGCTCATATTTTAAACGGCGGCACCGCTTACATCACCGATGTCGGAATGTGCGGCAACTATGATTCCGTACTCGGCTTTGACAAACAGGCACCGATCGACCGGCTGTGTCAGCGTTACAACGGCAATCGGCTGGAAGTCTGCCGCAGCGGCGGCACCGTATGGGGAATCGCGGTCAAAACCGATGACAAAACCGGACTGGCCGAAACAATCGAACAATTCAGCTTACAAGGAAAAGACTGATGGTACAAAAAGAATATATCAGCTACGAGGAAATTAACAGCGAATGCAAAAAACTGGCTTATCTGCTGGCCGGAAAGGGTTTCAAACGCATCATTGCCGTTGCTCGCGGCGGGTTGGTGCCGGCCTGCATTTTGGCTCAGTTTCTCGGTATCAGAGAAATCAGCAGCATTTCACTGGCCAGCTATGAGGGGGAAAAACGTGCAGAAATTAAATGTTTGGTACCGCCGGACATTCGTATGGACGAAGAAACGTTGTTTGTCGATGACCTTTACGATTCCGGCAGCACTTATGGTTATTTAAAAGAAAAATATCCGCGGGCAAAAATTGCAGTTCTGTTCAGCAAAGATCCGGCGGCAGAACTTGACTTCCCGGCCGCCCCGAAAGAACCGGGACGTTGGCTGGTGTTCCCTTGGGAATTTGAGCCGGTCGAAAAGGCATAAACATCACTCCCGTTTCCGGCGGGAGTTTTTAATTTTTGAGATCCCGAAACAAGTTCGGGATGACAATAGAGGATGCAAGGAATGATAATAGGAGTTGGGGATGACAGCAGGGAGTGGTTCGAGATGTTAAAATTACTTTTTGTCGCCATGTATAAACACACTTAACCTGTCATAATCCTACATCTACCTACTTACACAGACGTTCGAAACATAATAAAAACAGTGCGGAAAAAACCGCACTGTTTTTATTTGCATTTTCCCCGACTTTCCCAAAAACGAAGCATTTTGACTAACAGGCCGGTAAAATTGAGATAAACAGCCAATGCCCCAAGCGCTGCCAACTGATTAAGCCACTGTCGCTCAGAATCGGAAGCGGCAATAATCTGTTGTATTTCTTCCCCGGAATAAGCCATTACTGCACAATAGGCAATGACCGATACCATACACACGCCCCAATCGGTTGCGCTTTGGGGAAAGAACCAACAACCGAGGGCGGTAAAAACAGCACCCCAGACGCCGGTCAGCAAAATACAATGCCAAGAGATCATATCTTTGCGAAAAATTGCGCCGGTCAATGACATGGCAAAAAACATACCGGCGGAAATGAGCAGTCCGCGGGCAATATCTGCCTTGATAAACACGATCGACACGCTGCTGAGCGCCGCGCCGATCAAACCGCAAAACAAGCCAAAGATCAGCAACACCGCCGCCAAACTCAGTTTTTTTCGTTCTTCCGGCACAGACAAATACATCAGGAGCGGCAGCAGCAGCAAAATCCACCCGCTCACACTTAACACCACATCATTTTCGACCGTCGGGACAGAAATAAATTCCCGATATTCCGGCACTCCGGTCAACAACCCGGCAACTGCCGCCGAAATTCCCGCACCAGCGCCCATAAAAGCAAACAAACGAACGACAATACGGTTTTCCAGTTTTTTAGCTAAATTTTTCATAAACAATAATTTATTAATGGTTTCAGAATATTTCCGATATAGCGGTTGATCTTGTTTTTCCAAGCCCCTCCGGCAAGAGATTTTTAAAATTCGCAAAAAAAAAGCAGCTGTAAACGCTGCCGCCTTTTTTCATATGGAATATTTTACCAGCGAAGGCCGGAAATAACATAGTCGGGATAGGCATCGAGCATATTGCCGAGTTCTCTGGTTTTGGTCACATCGGGAATATATCCTTCGCCCAAAAAACTGACATGAATACCTCTTGTAACCAGACAACTCGAAATATCAGCCGCTGACGCCGCCCGGATATCCGATGCCATACTGTCACCAATCATCAAAATACGTTTGCGCTCAACACTGCCGAAAGCTTCTACCGCATAATCAACGACTTCAAGATCCGGTTTGCCGGCTGTAATAATACTGCCGCCCAGCACCGCATATTGCTCGGCTACCGCGCCGGCAGCCGGAATAACATCCCCGCCGCCGACAACGGAAGTATCATTGCCAACGCATAGCAGCGGCAGCCCCAAACTTACCGCATGGCTCAGCACATCCAAATAATCATCAACCGCACGATCGGCCGGCAATTGGCCGATATAGAGAAAATCCGCCTTGGCCGGATCGGAAACCAGCGAAAAATTCAACTCGTCAAACATAACGGTGTCCGCCTCTTGACCAAGATTGTAATAAGCTTTGCCAAGCGAGGCATAAGCTCCTCTGCCGGCAGCCAGATTATAATGCAAAATCTCTCCGGCCGTAACCATTGCCGAAAACAAACGCGGTGAAAATCCGTTTTGATACATCATGAGGGCAAGCTCTTCCACTCGCAGCGAGGTATTGCTCAGCAGCACGATCTTTTTGCCGTTTTTATAAAAATAAAGCAAAGCTTCCAAAGCTTCCGGGATCAAAGAAACACCGTTATGGAGCACGCCGTTAAAACCGCAAAGGACGGCATCATAGGCATCTGCAATCCTTGAGATATTAACGATCGGCTTAATCATCTTCATGGTAACACTCTCTAAATTTTTCGCATTATTTTAATGTAGTAGCAGAGCATTATTAAAAAAATATTTAAATTGCAAGCCTTATCGCAAATTATAAGCAGATAAGCGCAAAATGACCTCATTGGCAATCATCAGACCAAACACGGCCGTCACTGTCGGCAAGGAGCCCATGGTATGGCGCTGCCGACCGCCGTCGGAAGGCTTATCCTCCATAAATAATGCGCTTTCGGGCACAGATACCACCTCGTCGGAAGAAACACAAATAATTTTGCCGAGATCGCAGCCGCGGCGTTTCAGACGTTTGCGGATGAAACGCGCCAGCGGGCAATTACGGGTTTGATCAAGCCTTTGCAGGCGGATCAGCGACGGATCGGTTTTGAGCGCCGCCCCCATTGAAGAAATAAAAGGGATTCCTTTTTGTTGCAGAGCCTCAATCAGACCGCATTTTGGGTTGAGCGAATCGATTGCGTCAATCACAAAGTCAACCGGTTCCGACAACAATTCTTCAATATTGTCCGCATTGACAAACACATCTCTGACGGTCACTTTGCAAGCCGGATTAATATCGCGGACACGGGCGGCAGCCAGTTCTCCTTTTTTGCGGCCGATGGTCGAGTTCAGCGCCAAAATCTGCCGATTGATGTTGCTTGCTTCCACCTTATCAAAATCGACTAAAACCAAGTTTCCGATCCCGGCGCGCGCCAAAGCTTCCAAAGCATAGCCGCCGACGGCGCCCAGCCCGACAATCATTACTTTCGCTTTCTGTAGCCGGGCAAATTTTTCTGCACCGAGCAAAGCTCTGGTACGACCAAAACTGTCATTTTCCATCAATAAACTCCTCTGAAGCAGACAACACCATTGCGGCCAATTCTGCGGGATCCTGCTGACGCCAATCAGCGATCCTCATCAACAATCGGGGCAGAAAAAGCGGTGTTTGTTCAAGGCCTTTTTGCGATCCTTGATAAGGACCGTCCGTTTCGAGCAGCAACCGATCCGCCGGCACCATCCGCACGATCTCCGCGCCGTTGCGATTACGCAGAATTGAGGCAGAAAAAGATACATAACCGCCGTTTTTCAATATCGGACGCAGATGATCCGGATGGCCGTTAAAGGAGTGAACCATAAAGCGTTCCGGCATTTGTCCCCAAAACTCCTCCAGTTCGGGCACCGCTTTTACCGCATGAATGACAAACGGTCTTTTCAGTTCTTTTGCCAATGCCAACTCTTCGGCAAAAACTTCCGCCTGTACAGGCATTCCCTCTCTTAATCCGTCAAGACCGCTTTCGCCGACCAGTGCCGTCGGAAAGGCAAGCAGCTGCTCACGCAGGCGGATTTGCCACCCTGTAGCGGCATCACCGGCATACCACGGATGAATCCCGAACGCCGGCACCACCGTATGCGGATATTTTTCGGCCAGCGCCGCTACCTCCAGCCAATCTTTTTCCGAGGTTGAGGCACAGACGAATCGACAGATGCCGCCTTCCCGGGCTGCGACCACAATATCCGTTGCACAGTTTGTTTTATAGTCTTGCAAGTGAATGTGCATATCGATAAAATTCATGCAATTTGACTCTGTATAAATAAAAAAACATTATTGCTGTTGGAAAGGATAATAAGTAAATATGAGCATTTTGACAAGACCGATTTTGGAAATCAATCTGGACAATCTGGAAAAAAATTATCGTTTTTTGCAAACGCTGGCAGAGAACGCTGAAGCCGCGGCGGTGGTCAAAGATGATGCTTACGGACTGGGAGCGGAAACTGTTGCCGAAAGGCTCTACGAAGATGCCGGCTGCCGTATCTTTTTTGTTGCTCACGGTATCGAAGGCGAAAAAATCCGCCCTCATGTACCTAATGCCAAAATTTATGTGCTGCAAGGCATTGGCGAGGACAGTCTGTCCTCTTTCGAACGGGCAAAGCTGATACCGGTGATCGCCTCGGTTGAACAGCTGAACTTTTGGAAAGAGCACCGGATTAAAAATATTAAACCGGCCATCCAGATCGAAACCGGCCTCAACCGTCTCGGATTTCGCGAACACGAACTGGCCGAAATGTCCCCCGATGACCGCGATTTGTTTTCGCTGGTATTGTCACATCTGGCCTGCGCCGACGAACAGGGGCACTTTATGAACGAGTATCAATTACAAAACTTTAACCGACTGAAAGAAAGATATTTTCCCAAGCTGCCGGCCAGTTTATCTGCTTCCGACGGCACATTTCTCGGTTCTGATTATCAGTTTGACGTTGTTCGACTGGGCGCCGCCATGTATGGCATCAACACTGCGCCTTATCGGGAAAATCAAATGCTGCCGGTCGTTAAAGTTCTGGCGCCGGTGCTTGAAATTGCCGAACTTAACCGCGGGGATTTTGTCGGTTATTCCGCAACCTATCGTGCCGCCGGTAACCGCAAAATCGCAATCGTTTCCATCGGTTACGGCGATGGCATTCCCCGTTCTTTATCCAATGTCGGCAAACTCTTTTTCTATAACAGCGACAAACCGGCAGAAGCAAGGATGATCGGCCGGATTTCGATGGACAACATTATCTGTGACGTCACCGAAGTAGAAAATCTGCACGTCGGCGATATGGCTTTTGTCATCAATGAATTTTATACGCTTGACGATCTCGGCCGCGATGCCGGTACCATCGGTTATGAAGTGCTGTCAAGAATCGGTAAAAACCAACGCTTTGACCGCCGCTATATCAGGTAGGATCCGTTCTGAAATTTTTCGTAAAGAAAATTTTTCCTTTGGTTTAACCGGGGAGATTACATTATAGATATCCCCCAGTAAACTGGGGGTTCTATTAAG
>CABUAP010000033.1 GCA_902489675.1 uncultured Azospirillum sp.
TTTAAAAAGAAATTCGGTTGCTTTTTGTTTATTTAAAAAGTATAATATTCAAGCATTTGATTAGTTTGTATTTATTGTATTAAAGAGGTTCAGGGCGCCTGTTAAGGAAGGCATCCTCTTAAAAAATCCTGACGGCCTATGACTTATAAACAGGTTATTTTTTACATTGCGGAAACCAAACGTGGTTTGCGCCGTGAGTTGATTGAGAAAATCGGTTTTGAAAATTATGATCATTTTCGTTCCATCGGCGTTTTGAAAGAAATTTTCATCAACGGTCGGCCGGGTTGGAAGAGCACTTCGGAAGCGGCAAGGCTGAAAAACTTTTACCGCGAGCCGACAGAAGAAGAAAAGCAGGCCGGACGTTTGTTGGCCGAATTGGGAATTTAGCCTTTTTCTTTAAGGAAAGTCGGTATTTTCCGGTATGTTTATGAATTTAATAATCCCTGTCTGAAGCGATCAGACGGGGATTATTTTTGTATCGATGCTTTACAGACTACCTCCCTTTTCATGGGGGTTGAATGTTAAGGTGTCGTTAGACACCGCTCCACGCTTTTGTGTGTGGTCAAACCGTAAGGTTTGTTTCCTTAACAGCTCTCCCAGTTTACCGGGGGAAATCTATTGAGGCAAAAATTATTCCGCTTTTTTATAATATGTTTTATCTGTGCCGAAGAATAAGTCCGGATTTTCTGTTACCGACAGGTGGGTGGAAAGTTCGGTTGAGGCGGAAGGCGCGGCCGCAAACGAGTTCATGGCCTGGATTAACAGTCCCGTTTCCGCCGTTTGGTTGCAGGCGGGAATATTTGGGGTGAGCGCGGTCTCTTTTTCGGTCCAAAACGAATCGTCAATGGTATTCAAGCAATAACTGTACTGATTTGCCTGTCCGATTTGGCCGGCGATTGTGGTTATTTCCGAAGTTGAAAGACCTGCATATGCCGGATAACGGATGCCGCTGTCAACGAACTTTTCCCCGTTCCATTTCAGCACTTGTCCGTCCGGTTGCCATATGGTCGGGATGTTGTTTGCGGCCGAACGGCCTTTTTCGGTAACGGCCGCGCCTTTCAAAATGACTTTGTTGCCGTTGTATCCGTATAAAATGAGGTCGCTGCCGGAAATTTGCGAATTAACAATGCCGCCGGTGCAGTTGACGGTGTCGGATCCGGAATACTCATAAACGGTAACAACGGAATCTTTATTGCCGACCATCAAAATGTCTTTGTCATCATCAATCCCCAAATAGACAATGTCGTTTCCGCCTCCCGGAGATATCTGGTCTTTACCCGCGCCGCCTTTAATATAATCATCTCCCTCGCCTCCGTAGATTATGTCCTGACCGTTACCGCCGTAGACCGTGTCTTTTCCTTTGCTGCCGTAATATTCATTTTTACCATTACCGAGGTAGATGAGGTTTTTATCTGTTTCCAGATCATCACCGCGGCCGCCGTCAACATAATCATTGCCGTTGCCGCCGTGAAATTCGTCGGAACCCATGCCGAGATAAATTTTGTTGTTTCCTTCCGCGGTTACAATATCTTGGCCGTTGCCGCCGTAATACTTGTTTTCTCCGCCACCGAGATTAATGACGTTTTTGTCGGCGCGCATATCCAGCATGGAAGCGCTTGTGATGTTGTCTGTGGTCAGAAAACCGGCTTTGACAGCGGCGGAACGGGCTGCGTGGTAGTCGCCCGAACCGGCATAGACCAGATCGTTGCCGTCACCGCCGGTATAAGTATCGGAACCGGCGCCCAGCAAGACGGTATTGTTGCCGGAAAGGGAAACATGGTCATCTGCGGCACTGCCGACATATAAATCGTTGCCGCTGCCCAGATTGGCAAATTTTTTGACTCCGGTTTCTTTTTCTCCGGCGCCGGCATCAACAATATCGTTGCCGTTGCCGGCGATTATGGTGTCGTTGTCTCCCCGTCCGGCCACAATATAAGAATCGTTGTCGCTGATGTCTTCAATATAATTGCCGACAGCATTGTCGGAATCGAACAAAAAGTTATGTTTGCCGTCCGAAATGCGGGCGGAAAAGCCGGTGATTGTTGTTTGGTCGGTTGCCGAGGTGACGTTGTAAAGCTCAATTTTGAGATTGTCGAAATTAAAATCGTTGCTGTATTTATTGAAAAATTTTTGGCTTATTTTTTCGAGTATTGCGCAATTGCGGACATCTTTTTCTTCCGTACAGTCGGCAAAGGTTTTGTCTTTGCCGGTATAGTTGAACAGTTGGTCGTTTTTAGGCAAGCGGGTGAACACATCCGTACCTATATATTTTGTGCCGACATATTTGGTCCAGGTGTTGCAGTTGGGGCCGAATATTTGATAATCAATACCGCCGCCATCGATGCCGCCTGCTGTCAACGCATTGCGAAATGTGGCGTCAAAGAGAATTTGATTGAATATGTCCTGAGGGCGGGCAGTGGATATGGTTGCCGTGTAAAAATGATTGTTTTCGGCAAATGTTTGATTGACTTCTATGTCATAAGTTTCATCTTTATAGATTGTTGAAGCCCATATTTGTTTTTTCCCCTCTATTTCAATGGGAATAGGGACTTTTTTTCTTGTGTCGAACCAAATGATTCCGTCTTTATTAACCAGATCTATGCTTTTGATGGACAGCACCTCTCCGTTGTCGTCATATTCAACCAAATCGTACCCGGTATGAGAGGCGATGCCGCCGACAACGGCTACGGCCAGATCCCGACTGTGAACCTGTAACTTAAATGTGCTCATGGAAAACTCCTTTATAAAAATAGTTTATGTTAAATTGTGAATGATAAGATGTTGTAAACGGAATATTTTGTGGTTTAGCCTCCTTTCCGGTTTGTTGCTTGGTTTTCTTCCGGTTTAGGAATTTTGATTTCGTAGACTTTGGAACCGGCGTTAATATAGATTTTTGACGGATTTTTCCGTTTGTCCAAGCTGATGGCGAAATTGTCGGCCATGGATTGAATGTCGTCATCTCTGATATCCCAGATCGTAAAGGTGGAATCGGGAAAAAAATGTTTAAAAGCAGAAGTTTTATTTAAAATTTCTGTTCTAACTCCCGGTATTTCTTTTTTATAAACAGTACCGGTGAAAGAAAATCCGTCTTTAACGGGATCAAAGGAATGGAATTTAATAATTCTTATGCCTATTAATTTTTTTCCGTCGGAAAGCCGAACGGCTTCGAAATGTGCCGTATAGAGGTTTAGATCGGGTTCTTCGAAAAGAATGATATCTTTGTTGAGGCTGCTGTAACTGCGGGAAAGACGACGATGAACGTTGTCCATTAAAAGAAAATAAATCTCTATTTTTGAATAATCAGCTTTGCATTCTTTGTCATTGCATAGGTTGGGCTCCCAGCCGTCTATAGAGTGGCTGCGTCTGACAGCAACTGTTCGTTTGTAGTTATCATATCTTCCAAGCCGTTTTTTCAAATGGCTGTCTTCATACACAATACATCCGTCTTTTTTGTAACAGTCTTTGATGCTGTTGAACTGAGGAACGGTTTTATAGGCAACGTTTTGGTAAGTGTCGGGAAAATAAAAGTTTTTGCTGTTTCGGTATTTTTCCTGGGAATAAATCTTTGCCCATTTGCGGTCGAATTTCTGATGAGGATCCATATATATTTTATCCATCAGTTCATATTGGTCTTTGATGCACAGGATCAATTCGTCGGTCGGCAGGTCGGAATTGCAGTTGACGACGGGTCCGTAGGGATTATCGCTATAAGCCCCGACAAGGGCCGAGCATCCGGCCAGCATGGCGGTGCCGAGAACAATAAACAGATTGAAGAAATATTTTTTTGGCATCAACAGCCTCCTTGGCAAGGTGTTTGATTTTGTGAAACTTATTTTCACAAATAATGGTTGTATCTTTTCATCTTTTATGATGTTTGGCAAGCATCTTTTGCTGAGTGCAGCATGAAAAAACATATGCCCCTATGTTGGCAAAGGGGCATTGCATAAAAATCCGTGCAAAGGAATTTTTTTATATCGGGAAAGTTTAAATTATTTGAGCAAAACCAAGGTGGCGCAGACCGGCAAGAATCGAGTGAACGTCATAGAAAGCATTGTGTTCATCCAGTCCGAGCGCGCGGATTTCGTCTTCAAGGCCGAGCCGTTTGGCAATTTGGCCGGAGGATTGTTTTTCAACCGGGATGCCGTTTTGGCGGTAGGCTTGTTTGAACCAGCTGGCGATATTGCGATAATCGAGCGGCGAATCGTCTTTGATGGCAAACATATCCAGGTTGTAGCCGATGACTTTGCCGTCGGCGATGTCGTCGTCGGGTTGCCAGGCGTGGGAATAGCAGGGCAGCCTGCCGGCGAATTGTTTGAAACGGGTATAAGCTTCGGGGAAGGGAAGGCCTTCTTGCGCCAACAGCTCGTCGGTAATCCCGGTCAGGTTAATGAAATAATCGGTCAATTTGGGGGCAAAACAAGGTTTAATATAGAGGTTGAGCTTTTCTGCCACGCTTAAGTTGTTCAAATTGATTTTGAGCGCCGCAATCTGAACGATTTCGGCCTTTTTCTTTTCTTCTTCCGGGGCGTTGAGGAACCCCTGCCAGGAGGCGTATTCGGTGTCAAAAATGATAAATTGTTCAGTCATGATGTTGTTTCTCCCTGAAAGGACTGGCGGCATAGGTGCCGAGCATATGCAGTTCGTCGGCAAAAAAACTCAGTTCGTCAAAAGCATTTTGGAAAGCAGGACGAGCGGGGTGAGATTCTATTTCCATATAAAAACGGGCGGAAACAAAGCTGCCGTCGACTTGATAGCTTTCCAGTTTGGTAAGATTGATGCCGTTGGTGGCAAAGCCGCCGAGCGCTTTGTACAGTGCGGCAGGAATCGATTTGACCCGAAAGACGCAAGAGGTGATAAAACGGCTGCCGTCATCTTCGGGAATTTGGTTTTCGCGGCTCATAATGAGAAAACGGGTGGTGTTGTTGCCGTCGTTTTCGATGTTGGATTTTAAGATTTTCAGTCCATATATTTCGGCAGCCAAACGGGAGGCGATTGCCGCTTTGCTCTTGTCCTGAAAATTGATAATATCCTGACAGGATTTGGCGGTGTCAATACGGGCAATTGCGCTGATTTTGTGTTTTTTCAGAAATTCCGAACACTGAGCCAGCGCCTGCGGGTGCGATGAGGCGGAAACAATGTCTTCCGGTTTTGACCCTGGGAGGCCGAGCAGCTGGTGTTCCACCCGCAAAAAATATTCGCAGTTGATGAACAAGCCGGTATCGGGCAGCAGAAAGTGGACGTCCGCAACCCGGCCGGCATTGGAATTTTCGACCGGAATCACCGCGATGTCGGCCAGATTTTTTTGCACCATATCCATCGCCTGTTCAAAGGTTTCGCACGAAAGATAGCTTTGTCCGGGATAAATGTTTTGCGCGGCAATATGCGAGTAGGCGCCGGCCACTCCCTGATAAACAATTTTTAACATCAAAATATTCTCCGAAAATTTGGCCGAGGCTAGCACAAGCGGTGCAAACTGTCAAGCGGGCGACATTTGGACGCAGAATTTGGCTGCCGGCTGTTAATAACCGGACGGGGCAAAAAATTTTGCTTGAAGAATCGCCGGAAGTGTTATAACTTCTTGAACTGAATTTGTTTAAAATCATATTTTGCATGAATTTTTTTGAGAAGTGTGATTTTTGTATCAACCTTAATAGCTATAGGAGCTAAAATAACCATGAGTAAATGGGTATATACATTTGGAAACGGCCAAGCCGAAGGCGACGCCTCCATGCGAAACCTCCTGGGCGGTAAAGGTGCCAACCTTGCGGAAATGAACGTGGTTGGTCTGCCGGTTCCTCCCGGATTTACAGTAACAACTGAAGTCTGCACCTACTACTATGATAACAACAACACCTATCCGGCCGATCTGAAAGATCAGGTTAAGGCCGCCGTTGCCGGTGTTGAAAAAATCATGGGCAAAAAATTTGCCGATGCCGAAAATCCGCTGTTGTTCTCGGTACGTTCGGGCGCTCGCGTTTCCATGCCGGGCATGATGGACACCGTTTTGAACCTCGGTTTGAATGATGAAACAGTTAAAGCTTTGGCCAAAGCTTCCGGTTCCGAAAGATTTGCCTATGACTCTTACCGTCGTTTTCTGCAGATGTTCTCCGACGTTGTTCTCGGTGCCGATCTGGATGAATACGAAGGCGCTCTTGAAGCGATGAAAAAGGCTAAAGGCTACAAGTCCGATACCGATCTGACCGCCGAAGATTTGAAAGAATTGGTCAACGAATATAAAGAAATCGGTAAAAAGTTGGGCAAAGTTGTTCCGCAGGATCCTTGGGATCAGCTGTGGGCCGGTATCGGTGCCGTATTCGGTTCCTGGATGGCCGCCCGCGCGATCACTTACCGCAAACTCAACAACATCCCCGGCGACTGGGGCACGGCCGTTAACGTTCAGACCATGGTCTTCGGTAACGCCGGCGATGACTGCGCTACCGGTGTATGCTTCTCTCGTGACCCGGCAACCGGTGAAAACGTTTACTACGGCGAATATCTGGTAAATGCTCAGGGTGAAGACGTTGTGGCCGGTATCCGTACCCCGCAGCCGATGGCTTCTAAAGGCGACGGTACTTCGCTCGAAGAAAAATGGCCGCATCTGTATCAGGAACTGGTTGATGTTCGCAACAATCTCGAAAAGCACTACAAAGATATGCAGGATATGGAATTTACCATTGAACACGGCAAATTGTGGATGCTGCAGTGCCGTAACGGTAAACGTACCGCTGCCGCTGCTGTTCGGATGGCTGTAGAAATGGTTGAAGAAGGCCTGATCAACAAAGAAGAAGCAATTATGCGCGTTGGTGCAGATCAGCTTGACCAGTTGCTGCATCCGATGCTTGACCCGAAAGCCGAGAAAAAAGTTATCGCTACCGGTCTGCCGGCTTCTCCGGGAGCTGCCGTCGGCCGCGCCGTATTTAATGCGGAAGATGCTGAAGCTTGGGCTGCTAAAGGTGAAAAAGTTATTCTTATCCGTAATGAAACCTCGCCGGAAGATATCGGCGGTATGCACGCTTCTCAGGGCGTTATCACCGCTCGCGGCGGTATGACTTCTCACGCGGCGGTTGTTGCCCGCGGTATGGGTACCCCCTGTGTTTCCGGTTCTCATGAAATCCACATTGATTATTCCAAAAAGACCATGACCACTGATGGCGGCGTTGTCATTCACGAAGGCGATTGGGTATCTTTGGACGGTGCCAAAGGCCAGATCATTGAAGGTCAGGTTCCGACCGTTAAAGCTGATACCAACAGCGGTAACTTCGGTAAATTGATGAGCTGGGTTGATGAAATCCGCACTTTGGAAGTTCGTGCCAATGCCGAAACTCCGAAAGATGCTCAGACTGCTCGTGACTTTGGTGCTCAGGGTATCGGTTTGGCTCGTACCGAACATATGTTCTTTGATGCCGAACGCATTCCGGATATGCGTGCCATGATTTTGGCCGATAACGAAGAAGGCCGCCGTGCCGCTTTGGATCGTCTGCTGCCTTACCAGAAACAGGACTTCAAAGATCTGTTCAAAATCATGGAAGGTCTGCCGGTTGTTATCCGTTTGCTCGATCCGCCGCTGCACGAATTTTTGCCGAATACCGATGCAGAAATGCAGGAATTGGCCAACAAGCTGGGTATGACTTTGGAAAAAGTTAAACAGCGTGCCAACTCGCTGCACGAAGCCAACCCGATGTTGGGTCACCGCGGCTGCCGTCTGCCGATTACCTATCCGGAAATCTGTGAAATGCAGACTCGCGCTATTTTGGAAGCCGCTTTGGAATGCGATGCCGAAGGTATCAAAGTTTTGCCGGAAATTGAAGTTCCGTTGACCGGTTCCAAGAAAGAATTGGATATCGTTAAGAACATTATCGATACCACAGCCGAAAAGATTTTCGCCGAAAAAGGTAAGAAAATCAAATATGAAGTCGGTTCGATGATTGAACTGCCGCGTGCTGCTCTCAAAGCTGACGAATTGGCAAAATCTGCCGAATTCTTTGGTTTTGGTACCAACGACCTGACTCAGACCACTTTGGGTATGAGCCGTGACGATACCGGTGCTATTTTGGATGAATACCGTGCTCGCGGCGTCTATGTAGCCGATCCGTTTGCTTCGATCGACGTTGAAGGTGTTGGCTGCTTGGTTAAGCTGGCTTGCGAGAAAGCTCGCTGCGCCAATCCGAGCATTTGGCTGGGTGTTTGCGGTGAACACGGTGGTGATCCGGCGTCCATCGACTTCTTCCAGACCTGCGGCATGAACTATGTTTCCTGCTCGCCGTACCGTGTACCGGTTGCGCGTCTGGCTGCAGCTCAGGCTGCCGTTCGTCATAAGAACGACAAGAAGGAAGAATGCAAAAGCAGTGATTCCTGCTGCTGCAAAAAAGCCTGCTAAAAATACGCGTGAATAAGCTCGTTTAGAGTAAAATCGCGAGAAAGGGAAAATTCGTGTGCTTTAGGGCACATCAGAATTTTCCCTTTTTTTATGGTTCAAACGTCTGCGTCAGTAGGCAGATGCAGACATTCCTGCTCAGCCGTTAGGCTTGCGTAGCCTTTGGGCTGGGGGGTTGTGGTTCGGAACAGTTAATATCACTTGTGTTAGCTAGTGGAAGTTTATTACATTTCTTAGCATTCAACCCCGTGTTCACTCGGGGGTGAATGCTAAGGTGTTAATGCTTTATAGACTCCCCACATTTTAATGGGGGGTGAATGCCAAGGTGTCGTCAGACATCGCTCCATGCCTTTGAGTGTGGTCAAACAATTAGGTTTGCATTCGTTAGAGGCCTCAGTTTGCTCAGCGATGTTATGATTCGAACATCTTTGTCAGCCGGCAGATGCAGACATTCCTGCTCAGCCGTTAGGCTTGCGTAGCCTTTGGGGGCGTTTGTGGTTGGAAATGGTTGCTGTTGACGTAGGGCGGCGGTTGTCTTGGTATTTTGGGAAGAAAGGTTTTGCGGGCTTTTTTGATTTTTGGGGAAAGCTTTTCCGTGGCGCTGTTTGAGGTCGAAAAAGGTGGGAAAACTTGCTGTGCGCAGGATTGTAAAGATGCTTTTAGAGTAGGGTGAAGATTATATCTGTTCTTGACAGTTGTGATATGAAAAGTTATCTTTCTTATATTCTTCATTTTTATTAAAATTATTGTTTAATCTTAAAAAAAGTCGTTGTTATGATGAACTTTAGAAAGTTTGAAGCGCTTTACGAGTTGGTAAAGAAGGAAGTTGCCCTGTGCGCGGAATTGACTGCCAATGAGCCGGTTGAGGAAGACTGGTTTGTTGATGCACAGGCAAAAATTACGGAAAATTTTGCGGCTCTTCAGGCTGAATTTGCCGTTAATTTCCCGTTGACTCTGGAAAATGCCAGACAACATCCGGGCTTTACGATCGGGCATTTTTGGGAACTTCTGGAAAAATATCCGGAACTGGCCCGTCAAAATCCCGAAAGCTTCAAAGCTTATCTTCGCAGCATGGAAATGCACCATGCAGGGATTCCCGCTGTGATCGGCCGGCTCTTGGAAGAGTAGCGCTGTTGTCGTTTTGTTTTCTTTTGCAGGCAGATAAAATCTGTTTTTGTATAGATGCAATCCTCTCGGTTTATTCGAGGGGATTTTTTTGTGTGAGCGCTTTTGGTAAAAATATTTGACAAAAAAGTCTTTTGTCGATATCATAAAAGAAATTTAATTATTAATTTATAGCCTATGAATTTAAATGTATTTCAACAATTGTATGCAAGCACATATAAACCGGAGTCTTTGTTAGCTGCTTTCTGGACGGTAGCCATATATGATTTGGAAGGCAGGTCTTTTTCCGTCTGGTTAAAAACAAAAACGGAGATTGGGGAAAATGCGTCCGGTCAACGCAGCTTGCTGAAAAATTTGTTTGATCAAATGTTTCCCGCTTCTTTGGCAGATACAACAAAAATTGAAAATTTTTCCGCTGATGAGTTGGCAAAGCTGTTGATGGCTTATCCTGAACTTTTGGCGGGAAATGAGGAAAAACTTTCTCAACTGCTCAAAGAACTGCCGGAAGACAATGCGACCGGTCTGCTGGCTTCGATTATGGCCTGACAGCAGAGCGTTAATTTTAAAAAGCATGGAATTATTCCATGCTTTTTTGGGGTAAGCCCTTACGGGTTACTTCCGTTTTAATAAGGGGTATTCGGTAGGAGAAAATTTTTGAGAGA
>CABUAP010000034.1 GCA_902489675.1 uncultured Azospirillum sp.
TTTTAACTCGTCGAACAAGAAAATACCGTTATTGCTGTTGTAATTATCCTGTAGGAAACCGGCAATGGAGGCGTTTTCTTCCACCTCATTAAATGCCTTCATGTTCAAAGTTGTGGTCTGTCCGTCAAAAGCCGCGTCAAACAGATAGGATTCGGAACGAACATCCAGTTGATCGGTATTGCCTTTGAAATTGTCGTTTAAGACAAATTGAGTGCGATTGCTGTGCTTGACTGCATCTGCATCAACGCTTGCCGTTCCGGCAATTTGATCAGCCGCAAAACGTGCGCTTTGTCCAAAGGTTACGTTTTTATCGAGCATTAAAGTGCCGGCACCGACTTCTATGGTGCCGTTGTTGGTAACATTGCCGCCGAAAACTGTGTCTTTATCGGCTTCCGCCGCAACATACACGATACTTCCCGCATTAAGGGTAATTGAGCCGCTGCCTTCGGTATAAGCTGCGTAGATATTGGCGTTGCCACTGCCGGAAATGTATAGTTTTCCGTTATTTTCAATCACGGCATTGCCGGTAGCATAAAGAGCGGCAGAATTCTTGGCAGATGTCGCGGGGGTTAGGTAAATATCGCCGTTGTTGGTCACCTGAGCGGTTCCGGCGGCATAAATGCCGTAGCTGTTTTGTCCATTAACATTGATACGGCCGTTGTTGGTTACTTTGGAACTGCCGGCCGCATGGAGAGCGTGGCTTCCGCTGCCGTTAACGGTAATGATTCCGCTATTGGTCAGGCTGGTAACGTTATTGACCCAGATACCATAACTGTTTGCATCTGCTGTTGTAATGTTTCCCTTGTTTTCAACCGTTCCCTTTTCAATTTTCATACCGTAACTTCCGGTTCCACTCATATTGAGGGTACCGCTGTTGTAGGTTTTTACATTATTTGAAGAACGCAGCGCCCAGCTGCCGTCACCATCAATCGTAATATCGCCTTCATTATGGAAACTGGATGAGCCTTTACCGTACAGGCCGTCATTGGCACGACCGGAAGCCGTAATTTTACCATAGTTGGTAATTGATCCGCCATCGGTTACGGCTAACCCGTACCCGGTTGATTGGTTGATATTAATCCGTCCGCGGTTTTCAATGTTTTTTGCTAAGATCCCATAACTGCTGGAGGCATTCAGATTAATTTCGGCATTATTGTTCACATTGCCTTTTTCATTTCTAATACCATATGCGGCAGAAGACGATGTGACGGTGATGGCACCGCTGTTAACGACAGATGCGCCGTCATCATCGCTGAAAATACCTTTACCGCCGTTGCTGTATAAGAGAAGCTCTCCTCGGTTATCAATTATTTGGCCTTCAATGCCGATAGCGTTGTCAATCGTTTGAGCGGCAGAACCAATTTGGATGGTGCCGGAGTTCTGAATATTGTTGGCATAAATCCCGATGTTTGTCTTGGAAGAGGCATTGTTGTTTTGTGCCATAATGGATATTTTATTTTGATTTTTAATCAGAGAATAATTAGTTTCATCCGTTGCAATACCGAAACTGTCGGCGCTGCCGTCGGTATAAATATTCAAAATACCGCTGGTACTGGTATTGTTCACCGTTCCCGACTGAGTGAAAATAGCGGTTCCTGCGCCATAAATGGTAATAACGCCGCTGTTTTCAATACTGCCGGAACCGGACGAATACAGACCGTAAGCACTTCTCAGTTTTGCCGTAGAACTTCCGAGCGAAATATCGCCGGAATTAACGATTTTTGCATTATTGGTCCAAATGCCGTAATTGGCCGTAGAAGCCGCTTGAGCATATCCGTCAGCGCGCCCGACAGATATTGAAGCTTGGTTGGTAATGGTGTTGTTGTTTGCGCCCGAGGCATAGATCCCGTACGCAGAAACCTTCCCGTCTGTGTAAATATTGAGGATACCGGCCGCATTGTTGGTGATATTGCCGTTTGTGATATTCAAAACGCTGCCGTTGCCGTAAACAGATGCGGCGGCATTATTGATGATATTGCCGTTTGTCGCCTTAATTGCGGTTCCGTTGCCGTAAAGGGCAATGATACCGCTGTTCGTGATATTTCCGTTAGACGATTCAATCCCCGTGCCGTCATTGATAACAGCGTCTTTCGCTCCCAGTTCCAAACTTCCGGAATTAATGATATTACCGTCCTGGGCATATAAAATCGTATTCTTTTTACCTTCGGCGTAGGTTTGAGATTTGTTGATCTTAACGGCTGCTTTGTTGGTCAGAGTATTGCTGCCGCTGCCGGCGAGATAAATACCGTAGCTGTCGGCCGAACCGTTGACAATCATAGTAATGCCGCCGATATTTTCATTGGTGATATTTCCGCTTTCTCCCCGGATGGCGGTACCGGCACCGTAGATGCGAATGGTGCCTTTGTTGCTGATATTTTGTTTTTGGGCCATGATGCCGGTGGCGGCATTAAACATATTGCCGTTATCGCCGATTTTGATATCGCCGGTATTAATAATTTGAGCCGTATCACCGAAGATGGCATATACAACCGATTTGTTGGTTGCGTTGGTCGATAAAATGTTGATCTGCGCTTTGTTGGTGATGGTGGAACCGTCTTGGCCGAAAATACCAAAAACCGGTGCCGTATCATTTTCTGCGTGAATGTCAATCCGGCCGTTGTTGTCTATTTTCCCTTTGCCGTAAATACCGTATCCCGAACCGTAAAGGCTGATGGTACCGCTGTTGGCAATGTTGCCGCCGGTGCCAAAAATGCCATAGGCGTCGTCAAACAAAACACTGTTGCTGCCGATAGTCAATTCACCGTTGTTGGTTATATTATTGGTTCCTCCGTCAATGGCTTTTGCCGTTTGGGTCACTTTGCCCGCACCGGAAGTTAAAACGACGGAAGCATCGTTTGTCAGCAAAAAGCCGCTGCCGTTCAAAGCCAATCCGGAAATTTTTTCCAGATTATCGGCGGTAACATTAATGCTGCCGCTGCTGTTGTTGGTCAAATTGGCATTTTCTGCATATACAGCCCAGCCGCTGCCGTTCAAATAAACATTGCCGCTGTTAACAACATCGCCGTTGCTGCCGAGAATGGCATAGCCGTATCCGTTCAAGCTCACGGTGCCGCTGTTGGTCAGGGTGCCGTCTTCGGCAATCAGCCCGTAACCGTCGCCGTTAAGCGTAACCGTGCCGCTGTTGATTAAATTGCCGCCGCCGGCATAGACCGCGCTGCCGTTGCCGTTAAGTGTAATTGTGCCTCGGTTGTTGATATTGCTTTCTTCCGCGGCAATGCCGAAAATATCTTCAACTTTTTTGTTTTGCTGGGTTATAGAAATGTTGCCGCTGTTTTCAATATCGACATTCCAACCGTAAATACCGTAGTTTGCAGGCAATGTCGGCTGATCTTCTTCGTCCCCGTCATCCTCATTTTCGGGGACAAACAACATCGTGATATCACTTGCGTTAACAATTTTATACCCGCTGTCGGCCGCCGCTTCCGAATAAATGCCGTAGCTGCCTTTTTCCCCGGTGCCGCTGATCTCGATGCTGCCGCCGTTGTTCTCAATATTGCCGTTTTGGTTGAAAATGCCGTATCCGGCGCCGTTTATCGTGATCTTGCCGCTGTTTTTAACACTTCCTTTAACGGTTGAATAAATACCGTAAGCCGTATCTTTGGCCGTGATCGTAATATTACCCCGATTGTCGGCAGAGCTTTCGATATCAGTAAAATTTTTGCCCGTATTGCTGCCGTTGATTGCCATCATGCCATAGGCGGAGCCTTCGGCGGAAACGGTGATGTCTTTGCCGTTGACAATTTGTCCGCCCCGTACGGCCTGCATCCCGGCGGCAAGCGTTTTCCCGCTGTCACCGGTAATATCGATGACAATATTGCCGCTGTTGGTCGCCGTGGTGTTGGCATCGGCGTGCATACCGACAATGCCGCCGTTGCCGGCCGCAAGTGTCAACGGATTTTCCGGATCTTGTGCCCCTTCCTCATCGCTTGTCTGCAAAGTGTAAGTAAGAGAAATTGTCCCTTTATTGGTTAAAGTCGCTTTATCCAGTTTGGCGGTGGATTTACTGCCGTTGATAAATGCCTGATCAAGCCAGCTGCTCATCCCCCACAAGCTCAGGGCGCCTTCATGGTTGCCGGAGCCCGTCAGTTCGATGTTGCCGCTGTTGAGAGCCTGATTGTGAAAATCGGCATAGTAATTGCTCAGACGGGTCTGCATACCGGTTATTTTGCCGAAAGCTGTGTCTGCTTTGCCGGATATAGTGCCGTTATTGGTCAGGGAGGAGTTGGTGTCGGCATACATGGCGATCACGCTGTCTGAAGTTTTTTTGCCGCTGAATTCCATTGAGATTGTCCCGACATTGCCGGCCGAAGAATAGTCGCCGGCAATCATGGCGACAGCACCGTTTTGAGCGGCCATTTCGATCGTGCCGAGGTTGGAGGCCGAGCTGTTGAGCAGGGCATCCATAGCCACGGTGCCGCTGCCCATGGTAATGGTCTGTTCCTTGTCGTTGATGACGGTTGATTCGTCATGCGCCCGCATACCGATACTCATGTATTTGGTATAAAGATTGATATCTTTATCAAAATTCATTAATTCGGCCAGTGGAATTGTGTCATAAACAAAGGTTTCCGGGTTATAAACCCACATACCGGCATTGTTGGATAGCTGCAAATTTTCCCGGTTAACTTTAGTAATGTCGTTTTCGGCCGTAATCAGAACTTTTTTGTAAGGAGTGGTTTCCGGTTCTGAAGGAACGCTGGTGCCGGCAATATAGCCCAGCCCTTTGCTGCTGTGAACAGTCGGATCTTCCGGCGGGGTAAAGGGGAGGGTATCCGAACCGCCGCCGCCTCCGCCGCCCCCCGCGGCCAGGGCAATTCCGCCGGCTGCGGCTGCGCCGCCGATCCACCACCATATTGAATTGCTTTCTTCCTGATATGTTATTTCGTAAGGCGCATGAGCGGTCATAAATTTTTTATATTGTTTGCCGTTGATATTGTTTAGGCAGCGGGGATACGTCTGAGCGCCGGCCTTGCGAAAAGTTTCAAAAGCCGTATGGTCGTTGCGGCGAACGGCAACGCAAATTCCGGTATCGCCGTCGCGGTTAACGGCATTGATATTCATCCCGCGCAAAACGGCATTGTTCAGAACTTGTAAATTTCCCTGCGACGCATGGGCATACATTTCGTTAAAACTTAAAGGAGAAAGATAGGCGTTGGCAGCAGAAGCCGACAAGACCGAAAAGGCTGTTGTCGTAAGCAATAAGGCTCTGGAAAAAGTGATCCGCATAATAGTCCGTATTCCTGATAGTTAGTTTTCTGTTTAAATTAGCAAATAATAATTTTTATGCAAGGTTGTTTTTTGTGGTCAACCGGAATAACGGGCGGCTGCCGAAGCACACACCGCCCGCTGTTAATCTAATAAAAATTTTGTCCGGGGATTAAACCCGAAATACCGGTATTGACCAGTCGGCCGTCTTCCAGCCGAACTTTGCGATCCATGGCGGCGGCCAGTTCCATATTGTGGGTGGCAATCAACGCAGAAAGGCCGGTTTCTTTGACAATGTTCAACAATTCGGCAAAAACAACGTCAGAAGTTTTGGGGTCAAGGTTGCCGGTCGGTTCGTCCGCCAGCAGCAGTTTCGGCGCATTGGCCAGGGCGCGGGCAATTGCTACCCGTTGCTGCTCGCCGCCCGACATTTCCGCCGGTCGGTGTTTCAAACGGCTGCCGAGATTTAAGCGGTTAAGCAGCCATTCCGCCCGCTCTTTGGCCGCTTTGGCTTTGGTGCCGGCAATCAGCTGCGGCAGCATCACGTTTTCCACCGCGTTAAAATCCGGCAGCAGGTTGTGGTATTGATAAACAAAACCGAGAAAATCCCGTCGGAGCAGGGTACGCAGCCCGTCGCCGAGCTTAGAACAGTTTTGTCCGTTCAGATAAATTTCGCCGCCGCTCGGTGTTTCGAGCAAACCGGCAATTTGCAGCAAAGTCGATTTGCCGGATCCCGAAGGGCCTGTCAAAGCAACAATTTCGCCGCTTTTAATCTCAAAATCAACGCCATTTAAAACATCCAGTTTTTGACCGCCCTGCTTAAAGCTTTTGCGAACCTGTTTCAGTTCCAGAACAGTTTGAATATTGTTACTCATAACGCAGCGCCTCCACCGGATCCATTTTTGCAGCCCGATAGGCCGGATAAATTGTTGCCAAAAACGAGAGCAGCAAAGCAATCAGAACAATTGCCGCAACTTCCGTGTAATCTATTTTGGCCGGCAGTTGGGACAAAAAGTAAATTTCGGCCGAAAACAGTTCCCGTCCCGACAAATCCTGCAACAGCTGCCGGATCGCCTCAATATTGTTGCAAAACAAAATGCCAAGTACCAGTCCGAGTGCGGTGCCGACCACGCCGATAAAAGCGCCGTCCATGAAGAAAATGCGCATAATCATGCCCTTGGTCGCTCCCATCGTACGCAGTACCGCCACGTCGCGTCCCTTGTCTTTAACCAGCATAATCAGCCCGGTAATGATATTAAAAGCGGCTACCAGTATAATCAGTGTCAAAATCAAAAACATCACGTTGCGTTCGACGTCAATAGCGTTAAAAAAGGCGGAATTGGACTGCCGCCAGTCAAAAATATAAGTGCCGGGTTCAACGTTTTTCTCAATCGCGGTACGGGTTTCTTTGAGCTTATTTTCATCTTTCAAGGTAACGTCGATATTGGTTACGGCATCGCCGGTACCGAAAAAGGTTTGAGCCGTATCAAGCGGCATAAATATAAAGTTGGAGTCGTATTCAAACATTCCCAGTTCAAAAGTTCCGGCAATGCGGTAGGATTTCATCCGCGGCACGGTGCCGAAAGCGGTAATTTTGCCGTTGGGCGAGATGAGTGTGATTTCATCGCCCGGGATCAACCCCATTTTGAGCGCCAGCCGATAGCCGATAATTACGTTGTTGCCTTCAAATTTTGCCATGTCAACGCCGAGCATTCCGTTTTTCAGCGTTTCTTTATTCAGGATATCTTCTTTGCGCATTCCGCGGATCATGGCGCCTTCTGCCGCTCGGCCGGAAGAAGCGAGCAGCTGCTTTTCGATCATCGGAAAAACACTTTTGACATTGTCGAATTTTTCGATTTCGGCGACAGCCTGCTTATAATTGTTGAACGGCTGTCCGCTGGTCGAAACAATGCCGATGTGGCCGCTGATCCCCAGTATGCGTGACAAAAGTTCGGCGCGAAAACCGTTCATGACCGACATGACGATGATCAGGGTAGCAACGCCCAAAGCAATGCCGGTAAATGCAAAACCGGTAATGACGGAAATAAAGCCTTCTTTGCGTTTGGCGCGAAGATAGCGGCGAGCCAAAAGCCTTTCAAACTGGTTAAAAATCATAAAAAAACTCCTCTTATTGCACTAGGTTATATCGCGCAAGGCGCCAAATTGCAATATAAATTGCGGATTTTCCCGAAAAATGATGGAAAAAAAGCTTGCCAAGCGAAGATTTATGATATATAAACCAAAACGATTTTTGAGATGCACGGGCGATAGGCATGCCTTATGTATCTTTCGTTAAACCCATCTAATTTATTAGAAAGGAAATAAAATGCCCAAAATGAAAACCAAAAGTTCGGTTAAAAAGCGCTTTAGCGTAACCGGCACCGGCAAGTTGAAAAGAAACTTCGCCAAAAAGAGACACTGTCTCTTCTGCAAAACCCAGAAGATGAAAAGACAAGCCAGAGGAACCACTTTGGTTGCCGAGTGCGATGTTCAGATCGTCAAACAGTTTTTACCGTATTTGTAGGAGGATGTATAGATGTCTCGTGTTAAAAGAGGTGTAACGGCTCGCCACAAAAAGATTTTCGCTATGGCGAAGGGCTATCGCGGTCGTTCAAAGAACGTTTTCAGAGTAGCTGTTGAAAAAGTCGAAAAGGCTTTGCAATATGCATACCGTGACAGAAGAGCAAAGAAGAGAAGCTTCCGCTCGCTGTGGATTCAAAGAATCGGCGCTGCTGCCAGACTCAATGAAATGACATACTCCCGATTTATGAACGGGCTCAACAAAGCAGGTATTGAGCTTGATCGTAAAGTACTGGCTGATATCGCATTAAAAGAGCCCGAGGCATTCGCCAAGTTAGTCGCTGAGGCTAAGGACGCTTTGAAGTAATTTTTATAATGCGAAAAAAATAAAGAAGAGTCTGTCTCGCGCAAACGGGCAGACTCTTTTTATTTGTGTACGGGGAAAACAATGGAAAATTTGCAAGATTTACAGGAAAAACTGCTGGCCGGCATCCGTTCGGCCGCCGGGCTGAAGGAGCTGGATGAACTCCGGGTGGCTGCTCTCGGCAAAAAAGGCTGCATTACCGAAAAAATGAAAACATTGGGGGCTTTGCCGCCGGAGGAAAAAATAGCGGCCGGTAAGGCGCTGAATCTGTTAAAAACAGCAGTGGAAGGGGCGATCGAAACCCGCAAGGGAGAGCTGGAAGCGCTTGAACTCAACCGACGTCTGGCTGAAGAAAGTATTGATGTAACCCTGCCGGTGCGGCCGGAAACACAGGGACGGATTCACCCGGTGTCAAAAATTTATGAAGAAGTGGTCGCGATTTTCGGGCAAATGGGCTTTGAAGTTGCCGAAGGTCCGGACATTGAAGACCAGTTCCACAACTTCAATGCGCTCAACATGCCGGCCGACCATCCGGCGCGCCAGATGCAGGATACCTTCTACATTCCCAATCCAGACAGCGCGGATTTTGACGACAGCTATGTCGTGCGCACCCATACTTCGCCGGTGCAGATCCGCACCATGGAAAATAAAAAGCCGCCGATTCGCATTATTGCCCCCGGCCGCACTTACCGCAGCGATTACGACGCCACCCATACGCCGATGTTTCATCAGGTGGAGGGGTTGGTTATCGATAAGACCACGACCATGGCGCATTTAAAAGGCTGCCTCTACGACTTTGTGCGTGCGTTTTTTGAAATCGACGACATCAGGGTGCGCTACCGTCCGTCCTATTTCCCCTTTACCGAACCTTCGGCGGAAATGGACATCGGCTGCAAAAAGAGCAAAGACGAGCTGAAAATCGGCGAGGGTGACGACTGGCTGGAAATTCTCGGCTGCGGCATGGTGCACCCGAAAGTGCTGGCTGCCGGCGGCATTGATCCCGACGAATATCAGGGGTTTGCCTTCGGCGTCGGCATCGACCGTCTGGCCATGCTGAAATACGGCATCCCCGACTTGCGCACGTTCTTTGAATCGGACCTGCGCTGGCTGAAACATTACGGTTTTGTACCTTTGGACGAGTCTTCAATGACCGGCGGACTGAGCAATAACGGAGGATTGGCACGATGAAATTTACATTATCTTGGTTAAAAGAGCATCTGGATACAACAGCATCGGTGGATGAGATTGCCGAAACCCTGACCCGTATCGGGCTGGAGGTGGAAGAAGTGATCAATCCCGCTGCAAACCTGAACGGTTTTGTTACCGCCAAAGTTGAGGAATGCGAAATGCATCCGGATTCTGACCATCTGCATTTGCTGAAAGTTAATACCGGTCAAGAAATGCTGCAGGTTGTCTGCGGCGCACCGAATGTCGAAAAAGGTACAATCGGCATTTTTGCTCCGGTCGGCGTCGTCATTCCCTGCTATAACGAAAAACTGACAGTCGGCAAAATCCGCGGTGTTGAAAGCTTCGGCATGCTGTGTTCGGAAAAAGAATTGTGCATCGGTGAAGATCACAACGGTATAATTTCGCTTTCAGCGGATACCCCGATCGGCAAGAAGGCGGCGGAAGTGATGAATATTGATCCGGTGTTTGAAATCTCAATTACTCCCAATCGGGCGGAATGTCTGGGTGTGCGCGGTGTTGCCCGCGATTTGGCGGCAGCCGGTCTGGGCAGCCTGAAACCGCTTGAGATCAAGAAGCCGGCGGCGCTTTTCGCTAATCCGATAGAGATCATCGTTGAAGACAAAGGCGCCTGTCCGGTTTATACCGGCCGCTACATCAGGGGCGTGAACAATAAGGCAGAAACTCCGAAATGGATGAAAGACCGGCTGGCGGCGATCGGGCTGCATTCCATTTCCCCGCTGGTGGA
>CABUAP010000035.1 GCA_902489675.1 uncultured Azospirillum sp.
CGCGGGAAAAATTCCTTAAATCTTATTATCCGCCGCATATAACGAACTTTACGGTCTAAATTGTATAACAGAGTGGTTTGGTTCAGTCTTGCAAAATTCGGGCGGGCGTTCTTTTTAGCCGATGCAATCCGTTTGTCGACATGAATATGGCGGCGGTATGATTTTGCCGGGTGCGCGCCGGACGGATAAGAAACGATTTGCCTTTTGGTCGCGGAAGAAATAAAAGTGACGGATAAAAAACAACCCCCGAAATTTCGGGGGTTGTTTTTATAAGATTATTCGCCGCGTTTGATCCTGTCAATCAGGTCTTTTACGGACGGGATGCAGCCGTTGCGATAAAGCGGATCGGTTGCAAAACGATATACCTGATGACCGGCAAACAGCAGATGATCCTTCACGCTGCCGCCGTGTCCGACTTCGTACAGCGTTTTGTGAATGCAGTAAGTGCGCGGATCGGGGATGCGGCCGGTCGAACCGGTGGGGCTGGCGGCAGACCAAGTTGAGAATTGGCACTGCGAAAGACAGCCGACGCAATTTTTGCGGTCTTCTTTCATTTGCTCCCAATCTTCCGGCGTCATAAAGACAACGGTCTGATCCGGCGTTTCTTTGATTGAGGTCAAACCGGCATTGATCTGATTGTTGGCTTTGGCCATATCTTCAGGCTTAATGAAAACGGTTTTATGTTCACTCATTTTCAGCGGCTGCGAAAATTCGGCATCGGCTTCCGCCTTAAAAGCGATTTCGCCGTTTTTGCGGTCGATCAGTTTTTCGAGGAAAGTGTTTTTGATGGCCGAGGAAAAGAAACCGGTTGGGCTGAAACGCTGCAAAATGACATCGCCTTTTTTAACATGCAGCATCACTTTTTTCCAAGCTTCGCTAACCGGACTTTCTTTGGTGATCATCGGACGGGTGCCGAATTGAAAAGCGATTTTGCCGATTTCCGGATTGTCGATATAATCTTCCCAGTCATTCAGCGACCAGATGCCGCCGGCTAAAATGATCGGCGTTTCGGTCAGGCCGTAACTGTTCATCAGCCGGCGCAGTTCGGCCACACGGTTATAAGGTTTTTCCGGTTGAGCAGGATTTTCTGCATTGGAAAGGCCGTTGTGTCCGCCGGCCAGCCACGGGTCTTCATAAACAACGCCGCCCAAAAATTCGGTAAAATTGGAATAGGCGCGTTTCCACAAAATATTGAAAGCGCGGGCGGAGGAAACGATCGGGTAGTAGTAAACGCCGAATTTTGAAGCCAGTGCGCCGAGGTGGTAGGGCATACCGGCGCCGCAGGTGATGCCGTTGATCAGACCTTTGGCTCTTTCTAAAACGCCTTCCAGAATGCGTTGAGAATCGGCCAACTCCCAAAGCATATTCATGTGGATGCGGCCGTTGCCGCCGGATATTTCGTGCGCAACCTGAGCCTGTGCGACACCGCCTTTGATGGCTCTTTCAACCATTTCTTCGTGGCGTTCGGGGCGAGATTTCCTAAAAAATGTTTCGGTAACGACGTTGCCTTTTTCATCGTAAAAGTCCGGACTGACGCCGGAAAACGTACCGACGCAGTTTTCATGCGCCCAGGCGCCGCTGCTGCGGCCGTCACTGGCATTAATGCCTTTACCGCCCTCAATTAACGGCAGAACTTCTTTGCCGGAAATGAGAATAGGATTTAGATTTTTCAACTTATAAACCTTTCACAGTATTTTTAACTGAAACGCTTATAGCACAAAAAAACATTTTTTCATAGTAAAAATTTAAGGCGTCAACGTCAAGATTTCAAGCGGCAGCCGGTTGACGGCGATTAATGTGATCAGCATACAGATAAAAGCGTAAATTTCGAGCATGAGCGGCAGCAGATCATAGCGGAAAAGCGGTACTTTGGGTCTGATTTTTTTGAACACGCGACAGATCCCGCACATCAAGAGGATAATCCCGATCATTTGTATTCCGATACCGGCTTTTGACAAAAGTTCCGAGAGCGGGGCAAGCATGAAATGGAGCATCCCGAAAAAGAACAGATAGACGGCAATGGCGGCGGCAGTGATATGGTTGGTACGGATCAGTTTTTGATGACGGCGCTGCTTTTCCTCCTCCATCTTTTCCGGTGTCATATTCTCGATTTCCAAGCCGCGAACGGTTTTGGGGGTTTGCAGCTTGGCTTGCCGTTCGCGCATATCCGATTTAAATTTTTCTTCCATCAGGCACAGGCCGCAGCCTTTGGAGGTAAAATAGGCGTGATCGGGGTTCTTTTTGCAGGGGCGCAGATTTTGCAGCAGGTTGCGCAGATGGCGCTCCCATTCCGCCGCGCTCGGACGTTTCATTCCTTTGACGAACGCGCGGTCAAAAAGCTCCAACGTATCTTTGGTAAAATAGTCGTGGATGCTGTAGGGATGCGGCGCTTGATACAAATCTGCCCAAGAACCGTAGGCATAGTGATAGGCGGCGATCCGTTCCTGAATGGTGAGGTTGGGGACGCCCTGTTTGCGCGGCATTCCCGAAAAAGGATGGATGCCGTTGTTTAAAAGTTTGAACAGAATTACCGCAAGGGCAAACTTGTCTTGTTCCTCTCCCATTTGATCGCAGTTTTGTTTCATGCCCTCGGGATAGATATATTCTTCGCTGACAAATTCTGCCGGACAGCGACCTTTTTCACCGCGAATCGAAAAGCCGTCGCAGTCAAGGATAGCAATCAGCATACTTTGCTTGTAGACATAAACATTGGAAGGTTTGAGATCGACGATATAATGTCCTTTTTCGTGCAGCGCCGCCACCATGGTGCAGAGATTATATGCGGCCTGCAACCGATGTTCGTATTTTTCGGTCAATTTCAGTTTTTGACGAATTGCCTTTTGCATAAAATGGTCGAGCGAAGCGGCCTGGCTCAAATCGATCAGCGGCATCAGGTAGCCGACACAAAAACCGTATTCGTTTTCCAGCAGGGCTTCCGGCCAGGCAATCTGGATATAACTGCCGCCGTTTTCCATGGTAAACTGTTTGCCGTCTTTCATCGCCGGCGAAAAACTCGGGCGGTTGAGCAGCATTGCCTGCAACTTTTCCCGGTTAGCGCTGCTTTTGTTCAGGTTATGAAAAATTTTGGCCACCAGCTGCGGGTGCCCTTTAACCCGAAAAATGCGGCCGGCTGCCCCGCCTTTGTTGATCATCTCTCCGAGCGTGATTTGTTCCCAAGTGCGGTCGCCGTAAATGGCATTGTAAGTTTGAGGCGTTTCTTCCATTACAGTTTTGCCCATAAAAAGGTTTTGTCATCGGGGTTCAACCGTTTTGCCCGGGCGGTGTTGAAGGTGTTGATCAGCGCGCGGACAGCCCGGGTCTGTTGTTTTTCACGGTTGAGAAAATCGTTGATCGGTTGCAGAAAATTCGGTTCAATACGGCTGAAGTCGGGTGCAAAGGAAAAATTGGTCAGTCCGTCGGACATCAGCATGACCGTATGCGCTTGTTTGAAAGGGGTAAAGCGCAGGCTTTCCTGCCAGTCGTCCATGGTGTAAAAATAAGTTTCGCAGGAAAAGACGCCGTTTTCGGGTTTGGAAGCGACATAGCCGGAAAGATCGGGCGAGGTGAAAGCCAGCGCCGCGCCGTCGCCGATGTGGAAAAAAAGGCCTTCTTCTTTGTGGCACACAACCCCCACAACCGTGGCGGCAAAGGCCATGATGCCTTTTTTGTTGTTGGCGGAATTAAGGCGATGAAAAACAAGCTTGTCGCGAGCAACGTCGATTGCTTTGATAACCGTTGCGCGAATATCTTTGAACGGTGCGTTTTCGAGCAGGTCAACCAAGGTATCGCAGACAATTTTGGCGCCGATGCCGCCGTATTTGGTGGAGCCGGCGCCGTCGGAAACCACGGCAACAAAATTGGCGCCGCGGGTTGACCAGCGGCAGCGATCCTGACAAAGCTGCCCGCGGCCGAGATGAATCGGCCCGGTAATACAGGCTGCCCGGACTTTGATGTTGCCGTTTTTAATTTTCTTCATCCCAATTTCCCGTATCGTCAAACAAATCTTCGGCGTTGGGCGCCGCTTTGGAAATGCAGGAAACGCTGCGGCTGAGCCAAAGGAAAAATTCGGTAAATTTCAATCCGGTAAGGCGTTTGGGCGAGTTGAGCGAAAAACGCGCCAGTTTTTCCAGATTGGCGCCTTCGGTGCCGACGGCATGAATGACGACTTTTTTATTTTCCTGTGCCTGACAGCATTTGCGGGCGATGCTTTCCCAGTCGTAATCGGTCGGTTCTCCGTCGCTGATGAGAAAAATCCACGGCCGCTTGGATGTGATGCCGCAGTTGTCATATAAACATTTTTGGTCTTCAATTTTTTGTAAAGCCAATTCCATGGCTTTGCCGAGCGGGGTCAGGCCGCCGGCAACCATTTCCGGCGCAGTAAAATTCATGGCGTCAATCCAATCGGCAGAAACTTCGGTTTCGTCCTTGCCGAAAGCTTTGATGATCAAAAGCTGTACCCGTGAGCTGGCGTCGATATCTTCTTTCAGCTCTTTTTCCAGCGCTTTCAGGCCGACGTTGAGCTGCTTGATCGGTTCGCCGCGCATGGAACCGGAACAGTCCAGCACCAGTACGCAGGGGGTGCGTTCGTTAGCGTTGTCAGCAAACTCCACATAGGGAATCATCTCGTCTACGAAATTGTTTTCTGCCATTATTTTGTCCTTGCGCTAAAACATTATGTTCGGGGGTAGGAATGAGGATAACCGCTGCCTTCGGGCGGCACGGGGTTGGAAACTTTGCCGCAGCCGGCGAGGGTTAGGCCGGCGGCAATCAGAAAAAACCACAGAAACAATGATGTTTTATTCATATTTTCACCTTTTGCTTGTCTATTGCATTATTATGGTTATATATTATTACTCTATCGTAAACAAGGCAAAAAATATAATACAGTTATCAATAGGCAAATGAAAAAGATCTGGCAAATATTAGCAATTATCGGATGGTGCTGCAGCGCTGCGGTGCAGGCTGCCGAAAAGGGCGTGAACATATATGATACGGCTCGTTCGGTGCCGTCAAAAGTGGTGTACGGCGAAGCCGGCAACCGAGTGCGGATGGACGATTTTAAAGGAGATTTTGTATTGGCCGTGTTTTGGTCGCGTTATTGCGTTCCCTGTATTCGCGAATTGGAAAGTTTGAACGAATATGCCAAACGAACCAAAAATGACGGTATCAGGGTCATTTTAATTTCACCTAAGGAAGAATGGCAAGGCGGGTTTGCCGAACAACGCCGTTTTCTTAATAAGCACGACGCTGAGGCGTTGGAAATTTATGTTGACAACAAAAGTGATTTGGCGGCGGCGTTCGGCATTTTTTCTTCGCCGGTAACGGTTTTGATCAGCCGTGACGGGCAGGAGATCGGCCGAATCCGCGGCAGTGCCGATTGGGACAGTGACGATGTGATCGAATATATGTATCGGATTAAGGCCGAACACGGTTAACAATGTTTGTCTGCCGCTTTTGTTCGGATAACGGAAATTAACAAAAGCCCCTTGCAAGGGGCTTTTGTTGTGCGTGGTTTTCCTTAACTTTTTTCCCGCAGCCCGGGGAACAGTTCTTTGCCGAGTGACAAGCGGCTGCGCTGGGTGTCAATGGAGGTGGCCAGATTGAGCTTGCCGGTTTTGATAATGGCGCGAACCTGATCGCCCTGAGTGGTATCCGGATTGGCAAACAGGTAAGAAACGGACGGAACCTTTTTGCGAATGCCGTTCAAGGTCTGGTGCAACACTGCCAACATCCCGCGTGAGAAAAGGTCATAAGCCAGGTCTTCGGTCATGCCGGATGAGGAGGCATATTTGATGACCGAGTTGATGGCGTCGGTAACGTTGTTGGCGTGAATGGTTGACAAGACCAAATGGCCGGAGGTACAAGCGCGCAGCACTTCGCTGGCGGTTTCCGGGGTACGAATTTCGCCCACCAGAATAAAACGGGGTTTGGAACGCAGAGCCGATTTCAGGCAGGCGCCCCAGTTGCCTTCAACCGGTTGGGTTTGTTTGCATAAAGCAAGGCTGCCGTTTAGGGCGTTGTAGCTGCCGTCAAGCGGCATTTCCGCCGGGTCTTCGATGGTATAGGCAAAGCCGCCTTCGGTGATCAGATATTCTTTCATCAATGAGGAAACGGCGGTGGTCTTGCCGGCGCCGGTCGGTCCCGACCACAAGATCAGTCCGGCGGCATCGCTTAGGTTCAAAAGATATTTGCGCAGTTCGGGCGCAAAGCCCAGTGAGCTGAAAGCAGGTACTTCGGGCGGCATCTTGCGGGCGCAGTATTGGATGCCGTAGATGCTGATGCTGCGTTCCACACGATAGAGAATTTTGTTGTAAAGAACCGAGTAGCTCGGGTTGCTGCCGTCAAAAGAGCTTTCGATCTTGTCAAAAAAATAATTAAAATCGTCGGTTTTGATTTTCATCAGCCCGTTGGCGGTTTTGCCGTCGGGGATGTAGGCGATTTTGTCCGGAGTAATATAAATGTCGGAGAAGTTGATATCATTAATTGTACTCATTAGTGTGTCCTGTTTTTTAGTTGATTGTTTCTCCGGGATAAACTCCGAAAAAGTCCCCCCTTTGAACCCAGCCTTCGATAGAGGCAAATTTGATCAGGCAGAAGTCTTTGTCTTCCGGGCATTTTTCTATTTTTCCGATAACTTGGTCTTCTACTTTGGCGATTACTTTGGCCTCGAGTTCCGGTTTGGCGTAGATATTACTGGTGCCTTTGTTGGTCATTTTGATCCAGCGTTTGCTGCTCAACATCGGTTTATAGACCCATGTTTCGGAGCCTTCCCAGTCGCGAATCTGCCGCCAGAGATCAAACTCGGCAATGATTTCGACCGGAGCGTTTTTTTGTTTATAAACCCATTCGATCGGATAACGGGATCCGGGACCCGAGCGGGCGTTGACCAGCTTGGACCTAAGAGATGCCATCCGCGGCAGAGCGCGGGCGGAATCGCCGTTTTCCTCATTTTGCGCCGAAACGGGAACGGCAAAAAAACAAAAGGCCAGCACGGCGCTCAAAAATGTTTTCATCTGCATATCCTCATTAATGCTTTTTTATTACAATTGGCATAATGATATCCATATATGATAAACAAAAAGTAAAATTCAGCAGATTAAAGGAGAAAAAAATGGATTTGCAAAAAACGGCGGCGGAGCTGATCAAATTCCGCACGGAAACGGGGAATCTGCCGGAGATTGACCGGTGTATGCGTTATATTTCCAAACTGGCGGAAAATATGGGCGCGGCGGTTGAAATTTACAAAAAAGACGCACTGGCGCCGGTGATGTTGCTTTCTAACGGTGAAAAACGCGATTTTGATGTGCTGGCGGTCGGGCATATTGATGTGGTGCCGGCGGCCGACAATATGTTTATTCCTTATCAGAAAGACGGCAGGATGTTTGGCCGCGGCACTTTGGATATGAAGTCTTTTGCTGCGGTGGGGCTCAATTCGCTCGAATATGTCATTCATGAAAAATTGCCGTTAAAGTTCGGAGTGTTGCTTTCTTCCGATGAAGAAAAAGGCAGTTTTGGGCTGGAGGCGTTTTTAAAGGACAATCCCGATCTGAAAGCTAAGATTGTGTTTGATGTTGATGTTGCCGGCAGCGTCAACAAAATTGTCGCTCGTTGCAAAAGCCCGGTTTTCGTCAAATTGATGTCGGAAGGCAAAGAAGCGCACGGTTCCACGCCGTGGGAAGGAATCGATGCCAATGAGCAGCTGATGCAAACGTGGCAGAATATTCGCAAAATCTATCCTTATTACAACAAAAAAATGCCGAAACCGGCGGATACCTGGATCGATACGGTACATTTCGCCAAGATAGAAGGCGGCGCGGTGGCCAATGTTATTTCTAACCATGCCGAAGCGCTGCTCGATTTTCGCCTGACGGAAAAGTCAACTTTGGCCGCGTTGGAACAAAACCTGCAGCAAGCCGTGGTTGACGGCGTGCGATACAGAATCATATCTTCCGGCCGGGTGGTGATGATGGATGAGAACAATCCGTATATCCGCGCGTATAAACAGTTGGCGGAGGAATATCTGGGGCAGCCGCTGGAATTTGAATATATCGGCGGCGCAACGGATTCCCGGGCGTTTGTGGAACGGGGTTCAATAGTCATCATGCATTCGGGCAGCGGCGACGGTATGCACGCCGCCGGTGAATATGTGGAATGGCCGTCGGTTGAGCAGCTGGCGGAAATTCAAAAACGGTTTTTGCGCCGATTGGCGGAAACAGAACTCTAACGGCGGTTGGCGCGGCCGGCAAACAAAACCGGATTGAGTTTGAGGATCGGCGGCTGTTTTTGTCGGTTAACAGGCGTAAAAAGTTTGACCTGCCGATTGCCGCCGAACCATTCCCGTTTTTGGCAAGTTTCCTGATCGGGGCGGGTGCTGCAAATATTGCGGATAAGCGATGCCGCCGTGTTGTCGGTTTTGATCATGCGGCCGTTTTTGCCATAAGACGTCAGGTCTTTGTAATTCAGTTTGTCATAACTGCAGACATAGAAATTTTGAAAATCTTCGTAGGTCAGAATTTTTTTGGCATAAAGGACTTCCATACAGCGGCGCACGGCCAGCCCGTTGTTGAACCCTTTGCGCGAGTAAGATTTGCGCAGAAAAGCGCGTGATAAATTTTCGATTGAACCGCCGGCGTTGATCAGCCGCGCAATTTGTGAAGGGCGGCCGTTGTTTTGAAGAATCTTGGCACCGCAGTTGTAGGTAAGACTGATCACGGCAGCCATCTCTTCGGGGTCGAGCCGGCGGGTGATATATTTGTCAATCAGCGGGTAAGCGTGTTTTTCCAAATAGGCGGAAACCATGGAATACATTTCCCGGTTATCGGTTAGGACATCTTTGCTTGACACTTTGCGGCCGTCGGGAAAGGTGATGTTGCCGATGCCGATGGTCGGGATGCCGTTGCAATCGTTATAAGCTTTGAGCGAGCAGCCTTCAAAAAAGACCAGCAGCGGCAGCGCGTGTTTTTCTGCTTCGCGGAATTTGGCGAAAGTATCGGTGTTGTCGGCGTTTTTTTCGGTCTTAGCCGGCTGCGGCGTTTGCGGCTGCGCCTTGAGTCCGCCGCTGTTTAACGGTGAAAGTCCGATGACGGCAGATGCCAGTAATGTCTGTAGTTTTCCCATAGGGTTCCTCTTTTGTCAGGATTTCTTCTAATCATAACATTATCGAGTTTGAAAATAAAGGCGTTTTTCTGATAGCCGAAAATAACAAAGGGCTGGACATAAAGTCGAAAATACACTAACATTATAAGTTAATACTGAATATTAACAACAAGTAAGACTTTGAATATAAATGAGTATGATGCTAATGGCAGGGTTGATTGTCTGCGGCTTGCTGACGGCGGGCTGCGTGTGGGTAATTAACCTGAAAATCGACGGATATGGCCCGGCAGCGCGCTGGGGGTCGGCGGTTGGTATTGTCTTGCTGCTTGTAATGTTTGTATATTCGATTCATTACGTTAAGGGAGCCGATTATTCGCGCGGGCTGATTTTGGCACTGTCAATCGGGATGATGATGGTGTGGTTGTTGGCTTGCGGATTCGCAATCGGGGTGCTGGTGATTGTATCGGCCGGTACATATTGGTTGGTGACTACTTGGAAGAAAACCGATTTCCGTGAGTTTTGGTCCGGAGTGAAAGCTGATTTTAAGGCTGAGGTTGCGAGCCTGAAATCGTGGATAGATGATGAAGAGTAAAGGCCGTCTTTGCTATGTTTGGATTTTTGGAAGAAGATTTGTTTGTCTGCGGGCCTTTACTTCTTTTGGCCGGGTATTGGGTATGGATTAAATCCGTTCGAAAATTATACTGTCGACGTAATGTGTTTATGTACCGGCTTCTTTTGAAAATAGGGATGTTGTCGGTCGTTTTGGTCGGTTGTTTATTGCTTTTCTCTGCTCTAAATCGCAGTAGTTTTTATGGTATATACATTCTGGCGTGGATGTTGTTTATTTTGCCTCCTTTTATTATTACAATGACCAAACTGGTTTTTGACGAGGCAAAGGGAAAAGAGGAACGGAAAAAGAATGTGAATTGAAATAGAGAGCGGCTT
>CABUAP010000036.1 GCA_902489675.1 uncultured Azospirillum sp.
GCTCTCCTGCGGAGAGCTTTTTTCTGAATTTAGAGGAAATATTCGCGCAGATAATTCGGCAGGTCGGCAATATTTACTCGATGCTGCTCCATGGTGTCGCGGTCACGAACTGTTACCGATTCCGGTTGATTTTCGATAGTTTCAAAATCGACCGTCAGGCACAGCGGGGTACCGATTTCATCGTGACGACGGTAGGCTTTGCCGATGTTGCCGGTATTTTCCAACGCCACCCGGCCGATGCCGAGTTTGAGCAGATTTTGCTTGATTTCATGACATTTGGCCATAATCTGTTCGTTATTCTTTTTCAGCGGAATCACAGCCACTTTGATCGGTGCCAAATGTTTTTTCAGTTTCAAAACAATACGACTGTTGCCATCGCCCAGATCCTCTTCGGTATAAGCCTCGGTCATGACGGCCAAAACACCGCGATCCACACCCATTGACGGTTCGATCACAAACGGAACTACCCAGCGGTTGCTTTCCTCATCCCGGATGCAGAGTTTTTGTGTGGATTCCGGATTTTCGTGGCAATGCGAAGTCAGGCTCAGCTCATCCTGTCCTTTGGTATGGTTGCCAAGGTCATAGTCGGTACGGTTGGCAATCCCTTCCAGTTCTTCCATGCCGTGCGGGAACTGATATTCGATATCATAAGTTGCCTTGGAATAGTGCGCCAAATCTTCCTTAGGAGTGGTATAAATATTCATATGTTCACGCACCAATCCCTGATCCAGCCACCATTTAATACGGATATCTTTCCAGGTTTCGTGCCAGGTTTCATCTTCTCCGGGCATAACGAAATATTCCAGTTCCGCCTGTTCAAATTCGCGCACGCGAAAGATAAAATTGCGCGGCGTGATTTCGTTGCGGAAAGACTTGCCGATTTGAGCAATACCAAACGGCAGTTTGCGGGAAGTGGAATCGACCACGTTCTTAAATTGGGTAAAAATGGCCTGTGCGGTTTCCGGCCGCAGGTAGCCAAAGGAAGAACCGTCATCAACCGGTCCGATCGCGGTTTTAAACATCAGATTGAACGGCCGCGGTTCGGTCAGGTCGGTCGAGCCGCAGTTTGGACATTTGCCGTCCTTAATGTGATCGGCGCGGAAACGGCCTTTGCATTTGCGGCAATCGGTCATAGGGTCGGAAAACGTGTCCTCGTGACCGGAATAGTGCAGCACTTTCTGGTTGGTCAGGATGGCGGCATCCAGTCCTTCCACATCGTCACGCTCATATACCATCGCCCGCCACCAAGCCGCTTTCAGATTATTTTTGAGCTCAACGCCCAGCGGACCATAGTCGTAAACTCCCTGCAGACCGCCGTAAATATCGGCGTTCTGAAAGATAAAACCGCGGCGTTTACACAATGACACCAACTGATCCATAGATGTTGCAGGCATTTTTTTGTCCTTCCGGTAAATATAATGTTGTTGATTAATTGTTTTCCTTGTCTTATAAAATATCTCTGTAAAAATAGCAAGCGGAGATAATATAAAGATGGCAAAAAAAGTAAAAGTAGCGCTGATTTACGACTTCGACGGAACTTTGAGCACCACCGATATGCAGAATTACGGTTTAATTCCCACTTTCGGTATGTCATGCAAAACATTTTGGAACAAAGCCAACACATTTGGCGACCAAAACATGATGGAACAAATTACAAGTTCCATGTATTATGTTTACAAAACCGCTAAAGACAAAAAAATCCCGCTGACCCGCGAATTGTTTTTTGAATGCGGCAAAAATATCCAATTTTTCGAAGGGGTGGAAAATTGGTTTGAACGTATCAACCACTACGGCGATATGCTGGATCTGGAAATTGAGCATTATGTTATTTCGGCCGGATATGAGGAAATTATCGAAGGCTGCGCGATCCGCAAATATTTCAAAGAAGTATACGGCTGTGCCTATGCTTATAACGATAAAGGCGAGGCTGTTTGGCCGGCGCGGGTGGTCAACTACTCCACCAAAACTCAGTATTTGTCTAAAATCAACAAAGGACTTGGCAAACTTGACGACCGCGGGGTCAATGAATTCATGCCCGACGAAGAGCGGCCAATACCTTTCTCCCGCATGGTTTATTTTGGCGACGGCATGACCGATATTCCCTCGATGCGGCTGGTTAAAAAAGGCGGCGGTTATTCAATTGCCGTTTACAAACCCAAAAGCCAAGACAAGAAAAAGGCGGTTAAAATCCTCAAAGACGGCCGGGTCAACTTCGCCCTGCCCGCCGACTACCGCGAAGATGAGCAGATTGACACCGTGGTCAAGACCATTCTGGTGAAACTGGCTACCGAACGCGATCTTGATATTCTGCAAGAAAAAGAAGAAAAGAAAAAACTGGAAATTTAATCCAAACGGCCGGCCGAAGATTTTTCTGTCGGCCGTTTTGCTTTTGCCGCACATTAAGATCAGCAAAAAAATCATTAATTGACAAATCTGAAATTAATTCTTAATTTTAGACAATTACTCTTGATTTCCTTATTTTTAAATGTTAGAAATCCGCCCTAAAGCATTCAACCGACAACGGCTTGATATTCTTTACTTTTTAATAACTAAGGACTAAAATATGAACAAACACAGCAACATTTTGATGGCCGTCCCGATGGTCACTCTCAATTTTATTATGTCAAATGCTAATGCTCAAGAGTAGTCTGTTAAAAATATCAATATCGGCGCAAGTGATGATCTTGCGGAAATCATAAAAAACAATTCCGGCAGCAACACCCGGACTTTATCGGAAGATGTTGCCTTAAACAGTGATATCGGTAATATGGGAGGTGACGGCATAATCATTGAAGGCGCCGGACACACAATCAACGGCAGCAACAATAATGGTGTCATTATTGATGAGGCTCAGGCTTTTACGCTCAGCGACACAACCGTGGAAGGTTTTGCAAGTTCTGATCTTAACCACAGATTTGCCGATAACAAAGAAACCATGACAATTGGGGAACATACGACTTTTAACTTTAATCAAAGTAAAGATTCTCAGGGCGGTGTCATCAAAAACAGCGGTACATTAAATATTTTAGGCGGTGAAAAAGCACAAAGAGTTACTTTTAATTCCAATCAAGCCAACAGCGGCGGCGCCGTTTATAACGAAAAAAATGCCCAACTCGAGATCAGCCAATCCAAATTCAGCGGCAATCAGGCACAAAACGGCGGCGCTGTTTATAACAAGGGTACAATCACTCTTTTGGGCGATGACGGGAACGATGATCCGTTCGGCGACAATGATGTTGACGATCCGTTCGGTGATGTGGATTTGGGACGTCTTGCCGGTGACGAGGCTTTTGTCCCGATCAATGAATACAGTTCAAACAAAGCGGACAAAAACGGCGGGGCGGTTTACAACGACGGTATAGCAAGCACTACTTTGGGTTCATTTACGGCTAACGAAGCCGGTGAAAACGGCGGGGCGTTTTATAACACCTCAAGTGTTGAAAGCATTTCAACCGGTTATCATGACAATCTGGCCAATGAAAACGGCGGCGCCATTTACAGCACCCTTAACCTGCACCTGACCGCCAATGACGGCACAATGCAATTCAAAGGCAATACGGCTAACGGTAAATCAAATGCCATTTACATGGCCAATCAAAAAGAGCTGGAGCTGAATGTTAATGAAAACGGAATCATCAAATTTGATGACGGTATAAACGGCGCTCAAGGTTACACCATTGCCGTGAACGGCAAAGGTAAAGCAACCGCGCTCAACAGCGGTGTCATTTTCAACAATACGGTTGAAAATGCCGGACAGATCACTGTTAAAGAAAGCAATTTAACTCTGGCCGAACAGGGAAATATCGACGGCTCCAATCTGAAACTTGATTCTTCTTTATTGAATCTGGGTGACAATTCGACCAATCAGGTATTGGATTTGGCCGGATTCAGCGCTGAAAATAACAGCAGTATCGTCTTTGATGCCAATCTTGGCACCGGCGATCCGACAGCATTAATGCCGCAACGGCAAACGGCTCCATTGCGCTTGACGCCATCAATATTTTGGATGACGGCAACAATGATATTACCTTATTCAGCAACGGTTTTGTTGACTTTACCAACTTGGACAGTTTTGCAGCCAGTTCCGATTTATATATCTATAAATTTACGGCAGAAAACGGAAAACTGGTTATTGCCGAAAAAACGGCAGCTTATATGGGCTTAAACAGCGCAGCTTTTGAACAAACCCGCAATTTGGTTCGAAATGTTGTCGAGAAAACCTCGGCTACCGTTGCTCTCTATGATCGCTGCAACGGTCTGTATGACTGGGCTTATGATAACAAACCGCTGCATAATCTTTGGGTTTCGCCGGTGTACGGCTACGCCAATCTGAACGCCCCGGTTGACTTGGATGCCGATGTTTACGGTCTGGAAGCCGGCGTTAAATTTGAAAAGCTGATTGAAAGCGACAACGGTTATAATAAAGTTTATATCAAACCAAGTGTTATTCAAACCTTTGTTGACGGCGATCGGATCCAAATGAGCGGTATCAATGAGCTTGATACCATGAAAGATATGACGCTCGGAAAAGCCGAAATCGGATTCAGCGCTTCGATCGGCAACAATTTGACGGCTTTCGGCGCGGCATATTATGCCTACGGAAAAGACTATGATGCGGCTTCGGTCAATGTCGGTCTGAATTACGCGTTCTGATCGGTCTTAATTATTTTATAATTTCAGCCCGCTTCTGTTCCGACAGCAGCGGGCTTTTTATTAGTAGCCTTACAGAAAACCCCGAGTTTACTCGGGGCTGAATGCTAAGGTGTCGGTAGACACCGCTCCACGCCAACGAGCGTGGTCAAACCGTTAGGTTTGTATCCTTAATAGAACCCCCAGTTTACTGGGGGATATCTATTGTTGAGGGCAAAGTTATAAACGTTGCAAAAAATTTTTATTTATGCCATCATACTTTGTCCAAAGATCTACCGATGACGGATGAACAGTTCATTAAATAACGATCAAGGTTTAAGTGATGTTAAAGATTATTCCCTTTTTTCTGTTTTTATCAGCCGCTCTGCCGGTTCAAGCCGGAGAAATTGCTCCGGACTGCACTTACAACGGAATTCCTTTATACGGAGATGTTAAGATCGTTGAACATTTCGGTGACTTTGAAGTGCGTAAAGTTGATTTTTTTGCCGATCTTGATGTAAAATATTCAACCTTTGCCCACTCGTGCGGAGAGTGGAAATTGGTTGATATCGGGGAAGATTTCAGCGTTGAGTTTGTCGATATCGGCGAAGACTTTTCTATCCGCGAAGTAACTGATTTTCCGGGAATGAATTAAGTTTCAGTAAAATTAAAGTAACTATCAGCAAAATAATTAAAAAGCACAAAGGAGCATTCATGAAAAACGGTAATAACGACCTGATAACCCTGGGCAACAATTCTGCCGAATGCACAATTTCCCTGTGGGGCGGAAACATTGTATCCTATCGCCCCAAAAATGAAGAACAGGATGTTTTTTGGCTGGGAAATCTTAACAAATTTGATCAGATTCAGGCTATTCGGGGCGGGGTTCCGGTCTGCTGGCCAAGGTTTGCGGAAGAAAAGTTGAACGATAACCTCCCCCGTCACGGTTTTGCCAGATTATCAAATTGGCGTTTGAGAAACGTTTTTGTTGATGAAAACAAAATTGAAGCAGAGCTGTTTCTAACACCTGAGCCCAAATTTGAAGTCGATGCCACCGCAACGCTGTTTATCAAAATTACCGATAAACTTGAATACAACCTTGAAACAGTCAACAACGGTGATAAAAGTTTTGATTTCAGCGAAGCTCTGCACGCCTATTTCAACATCAGTTCAATCGATAATATCAAAATCAAAGGCCTGGCCAAGCACCAATACAAAAGCTCTTTAGACGGACAGATCTATACTTTGGCAGAGAACTTAAAAATCAAGGGCGAATTTGATGCCGCATTCTTAAACCATAAGGATATCGCAACAATAGAGGATCCGGTCTTTAACCGTGTCATCTCGATCGAAAAATCCGGCTCAAACACAACCGTGGTTTGGAACCCGGATAAAGATTATCCGGAAATGAGCCCGGGACAGTATAAAAATTTTGTTTGTGTGGAACCGGCCAATTCGGGCGACTTTTTTGTCCGTTTACCGCCCAAAGAAAAGCACCGGATTTCGATGACAATCCAAGTAAAAAAACTAAAGTAACTTGCCCGGCTTAAGCGATTTACAGCCCTTCAATCGGTTTGGGATAATATTTTTTTATAGTTTCGACTAAGCGAATCCGATCTTTGGCCGATAAATTGCTAAACGGAAGACCTGAAGAATGGGCGCGCATAGATTTTATAATTTTTTGCCATAAAGACAATTCGCGAATCCGGGGATATTTCAAATCAAACAACAGCACCAGTGTTCCGACCACACGGCCGAAAGCATCGTTCTATCCCCCGATAAGTGACGACCGCTCTGATATTATTGATATCAGACCATTTCATCACAACCTGTTCTTCAAAATGGTTGATACAGATATCACCCGGCGTAATCACAACAAAAGGCTTAAGCGATTTATGAATCAAAAAGAAAATAACCAGCCCCGCAACTGCCAAAATACCGATCAAAAGCAAATCATTGTCCGAATATTCTGCCGCTATGGGACCGATTAAAGCCACACACAAAAAAAATTGTCAAAAGCGCCCCGAGAAAAGACAACAACTTTGACCGATAAAAACATTCTTCTCCAATATTTTTCATATCTAATCCTTTCTTATTCTAGCAATATAGAATAGATAATTGCTTTTTGCAAAACAATATTCTAATATTAGTTTTATTCTTTCGGATTATGCAAAATTTATAAAAAAAATGATATCAGAAGCTAGCATAGAAAAATATCTAAGACTGGCCGTAGAAGATTTATATTCTCGGGACGGTTATTTATTGTCAGCCGAGCATGAATTGCATGAACAAACAATTACTCATCGTCTGGCCATTTACTTAGAACAACATTTTTCACAAAATTCTTTTTTCAAAACTCAGGAGTTGTCCGTAGACTGCGAATACAATAAAAATGAAGATGATTGTAAAAGAATATACGGCCCTTGCATGAACTGCCAAAATATGTGCCACATCAAAAAGCTCAACCAACCATTTGATTATAACAATCGGAGATATTCTACTGCCGCAGAATTTGTCCGTAATTATCATGAGGGGAAGATTTGCCGGCCGGATATTGTTGTCCATCACAGAGGGAAAAATTTGCCAACCAATACTCTGATTGTTGAAGTAAAGAAAAACAGTAACAACAAAGACAATACTCAAACGATCGATTTAATAAAATTATCGGCTTTCACTTGTAAGCAAGCCAATTGTCAATATCAATATATTTTAGGTTGTTATTTGAAATGCGAGCCAAACCACGCTGAAATTTTTATATTTGGCAACGGCACAATCAAGAAACATATAAAATTTGATGCATTATCCAAAATTTGGAGCAGCAACTAACATCCAAACGATAAGTTGTTTAACGTTCAATTAATCTTTCAAGATCCCAATCTGACGCCTTACACCTTTGCCCAAAGTTCTTTTTTCCTGTCAACATTGAGTAGTCGACGCCTCCTTTGACACTTGCTGCCGCATATGCTTTTTTTTACCACCGGCGGCAACACGGCAATTGCCGTCATGCCGGCTTTGCCTAGAAAAAGGCCGTTTTTCTTTCGTTCAAACAGAGCCCCCCAATTCCTCTTCCAGTTCTTCAGGGAGCTGTTCAAGGCCGGCTGGGAAATATGCAGGCATTCCGCATGCTTCGGTCATTGTTTTGCACTCGGCTATCATCTTGAAATGTAACAGCTGATTTAATTCCATAGAGCCTCTCTATAAGTAAAATTTATAGATTAATAAAAAAACGATATTGGACTTTGCACGATACGTCAATCATTATTAAATTATATTCAAAATTTTTATTTTTCATTTAAAGGAGCAGATCATGAAAAAAAACTTAATTTTATATGCCGGGATTTTGATGCTTAGCGCTTGTGCTCACCAACCTAAAGACTATAAACCGGTTTTTGCTAAAGGGGAACCGAATCCCTATGCGCGGTATTTTACCGGAAAGTCTTATCTGGCCAACTTGAGCGATTATGACAAGACGCTGAAAATGCCGGCAGCCAACGTAACGTTCGAGCCCTGTACCCGTACCAACTGGCACTATCATACCGGCGGGCAGGTTCTGCTGGTGACAAACGGCGAAGGACGGCATCAGATACGCGGAAAAGAAATTGAAACATTAAAACCGGGCGATGTTATCAAGGTTGAACCGAATCTTGAACATTGGCACGGCGCGGCGCCGGACTCTTGGTTCAGCCACATTGCCCTCACCCCGAATCCGGACAACAACAAACCGATCTGGCTTGAACCGGTAAGTGATGCGGAATACAAATAAGAGAAAACCTATGTGGAAAATCCTGTTCATACTTGCCCTTTATTTTAATACAGTTGTTTCCGGTACGGCAGACGGAGCGGAAATAGAAAGGAGCGAAAAGATGAAAATAAAGCTCAGTTTTGATGACAAAACCGTAATTGTCCGTATGGAAGACAACCCGGCCGCAGCTCAGATTCTGGCGCTGTTACCAGCCACATTTGAATTTATCGACTTTGCCGGAGAAGAAAAAATCACCGACTTTCCGCGGCCGCTGTCATTAAACAATGCACCGCGCGGCATGGTCGCTTCGGCCGGAAAAATGTTTATTTATGCACCATGGGGAAATATGGGATTCTTTTACAAAAACCACGGCAGCACTTTGGATAACAGCCTAATACCTTTGGGCGAAGTCGAAAGCGGTCTGGAACATCTGGTCGAACAAAAAGGCGGATTTTCGGCAAAAATTGAAATTTTGGAAAAGTGAGGAAAATATCATGAATCGCAGAGAATTTTTGAAAACAGCATCCGGTTCTGCCCTTTTGATGTCGGGAATCTTGGGCGGCGTGACACGCGCTCTGGCTGCCGCACCGATTGAGCTCAAACAAAAGAGAAGAATGGAGCACCGCAATCTGAACGGATTGAGTGTTTCCGCCATTGGGCTGGGTTGTCTGCCGATGGTTGGGTACTACGGCGGAAAATATGATAAAAAAGATATGGTTGCACTTATCCGGCAAGCCTATGAAAACGGCGTTACTTTTTTTGACACCGCGGAAGTTTACGGCCCCTATACCAGCGAGGAATGGGTCGGCGAAGCCTTGCGACCGGTGCGAGGACAAGTAAAAATTGCTACAAAGTTCGGTTTTGGCGTAGAAGAAAAGAAACCGACAGCCTTAAACAGCCGTCCGGAGCATATCCGACGCGCGGTTGAAGGCTCGTTGAAAAGGCTAAATACGGATTATATCGACTTGTTGTATCAACACCGTGTTGATCCGGAGATGCCGATCGAAGATGTGGCCGGTACGGTTAAAGATTTAATGCAAGAGGGTAAAGTTCTGCATTGGGGCTTATCGGAAGCAAGCACCCAATCTATTCGTAAAGCGCACGCTGTTTGCCCGGTGAGCGCCGTGCAAAGCGAATATTCGCTGATCTGGCGGGAGCCGGAAACCAAAATTTTCCCAACCCTACAGGAACTCGGCATCGGTCTTGTCCCTTATTGTCCGCTCGGCAGAGGGCTGTTGACCGGAACAATTGACGAAAACAGCCGTTTTCAGAATGAACGTCGGGCGACCTTGCCGATGTTTGCCCCCGAAGCATTAAAACAAAATATGCAAATTGTCCGTTTGGTTGAGAAATGGGCAAGACGCAAAAACGTGACGTCGGCACAGTTTGCCTTAGTCTGGCTGTTATCGCAAAAACCATGGATCGTTCCGATCCCGGGAACAACCAACTCGCAGCACCTTGATAATTTCCTCGGCGCGGCTGCAGTCAGAATGTCTTCGGACGAATTAGCGGATTTTGAAAAAGATTATGCTAAAATTCATCTGATCGGCCATCGTGCCGACGAATTTACCGAAAGCCAAATTGACAAATAGGGAGAACTGAAAATGAAATTTTTTAAATATGTTTCAAAGTTTAAAAACGATACACTCATTTACAAATAAAAAAGGA
>CABUAP010000037.1 GCA_902489675.1 uncultured Azospirillum sp.
CTATAGATAAATTTAAAGAGCCATGCTTTTTTAGTTCAGATTTAGAGGTTATTATATGGAAAATTTATTATCCGACAAAGAGATGAAAGCCGTTATCGACGGCAATCACGACAATGTTTTTGCCGTATTGGGCATTCACCGTGATAAAGGCAGCAAAAGCGTGTTTATCCGCGCCTTTCAGCCGCACGCAAAATCAATCGAAGTGCTGGAACGCAACGGTGTTTCCCGCGGTATGATGACGCGCTTGGATGAGCGCGGATTCTTTCAGATCAATCTGGGAGCCGGAGAAAATTTTTCTTATAAATTCAAAATCGAAAATGATAAAGGCGAATTTTATGAAGCGGAAGATATTTACCGTTTTCAGCCGACCTTAGGGGATATTGATATCTATCTCTTGGGAGAAGGCAATCATCTGGAAATGTACAAGAAACTCGGCGCGCACGTTTGTGAGCAAGACGGTGTCAAAGGTGTCAGCTTTGCCGTTTGGGCGCCGAATGCCAAGCGTGTTTCGGTTGTCGGCAATTTTAATAATTGGGACGGCCGTACTTGTGTCATGCGCAAATATCCGTCTTGCGGCGTGTGGGATATTTTTATCCCCGGCCTGGGCGAGGGCGAAGTTTATAAATACGAAATCAAAACTCAGCAGGATTATATTTTGACCAAGTCGGATCCGGTCGGATTTTATGCCGAAAAACGTCCGAACAACGCGTCAATTGTCTATGACCTTAATCACTATCGCTGGAATGACGAAGAATGGATGGCGCATCCCGATCGTCACAGCCGCCTAAACGGGCCGATGTCGATTTATGAAGTGCACGCCGGTTCCTGGCGCCGCAAGGGCGAAAACGGCAGCGAGTATCTGACTTATCGCGAAATGGCCGATACCTTGGTGCCCTATGTGACCAATATGGGCTTTACTCATGTCGAATTTTTGCCGTTGTCCGAGCATCCGCTGGATGCTTCCTGGGGCTATCAGGTGGTTGGGATGTTTGCGCCGACCAGTCGTTTTGGTACGCCGGACGATCTGCGCTATTTGATTGATAAGTTCCACCAATCGGGCATTGCCGTGATTATGGACTGGGTGCCGGCGCATTTCCCGAAAGACGGCCACGGCCTTTGCGAATTTGACGGCACTCATTTGTATGAACACGCCGACCCGCGTAAAGGTGAGCACAAGGATTGGGGAACCAAAATTTATAACTATGGCCGTACCGAAGTGTTCAACTACCTGTGTACCAACGCACTCTACTGGCTGAAGGAATATCATATTGACGGGCTGCGGGTGGACGCGGTGGCTTCGATGCTTTATCTCGACTATTCCCGCAATCCCGGCGAGTGGATCCCGAATATTTACGGCGGCAACGAAAACTTGGAGGCAATCGCCTTTTTGCGTCGGATGAACGAACTGGTCTACGGCCTTCACCAGGGGGCTTGTACCTGTGCCGAAGAGTCTACCGCCTGGCCGATGGTTTCGCGGCCGACTTCAATGGGCGGGCTTGGATTCGGCTACAAATGGAATATGGGCTGGATGAACGATACGTTGAAATATATCAGCAAAGATCCGGTATATCGCCAGTATCATCACGGTATGCTGACATTTGGTCTGCTCTATGCTTTTAACGAAAACTTTATTTTGCCGATTTCTCATGACGAAGTTGTCCACGGCAAAGGTTCGATGCTGTGCAAAATGCCGGGTGACGAATGGCAGAAATTTGCCAATTTGCGTGCCTATTATGGCTTTATGTATACCCATCCGGGCAAAAAACTGTTGTTTATGGGCTGCGATTTCGGTCAGGATTGGGAATGGAATTATGACGAAAGTCTGCGCTGGCATCTGCTTGATTATCCGATGTACAAGGGAATGCAGAATTGTGTCCGCGATCTGAACCTGATGTATAAAGGCAATGCGCCGCTTTATGAAGTCGATTTTGATTATCGCGGTTTTGAATGGCTGGATCATGCCAATGCGGCCGACAGCGTTATTTCTTATATCCGCAAAGGAGAAACACCGGGCGATTATCTGATTGTAATATGCAACTTTACACCGGTTGTGCGCCCCGATTATCGGGTTGGTGTGCCGGAAGACTGCGGCTATCAGGAAATATTTAACAGTGACGACAAAAATTATTGGGGCAGCGGAGTAAAAAATGACGGTGTGCGCTATGCCGAGCGGCAGGAGTGGAACGGCAAGCCTTATTCCATCAAATTAACGCTGCCGGCATTGTCGACAGTTGTTATTAAGCCGGTACGGTAGTATATTGGGGAGCCGGGAGGAAAAACGATGAACAGTTTTAAAATACAACCGGGAACGCCATATCCGCTGGGCTCCCGCTATGACGGGAAAGGCGTTAATTTTGCGCTGTTTTCCGCTCATGCGACCAAGGTAGAATTGTGCCTGTTCAATAAAAACGGTACGGAAGAAATTTCGCGGCTTGCCATTGATGTCAATGATAATAATATCTGGCATATTTATGTCCGCGGTCTCAAGCCCGGGCAGATTTACGGTTATCGTGTTTACGGCCCTTATAAACCGGAGGAAGGTCATCGTTTTAATCCCAACAAGCTGCTGTTTGATCCTTACGGCAAAAAATTAAGCGGCAAACTGATCTGGCACAAAGCGATTTTCGGCTACAATCCAGACAGTCCGGAAAAAGATTTGTCATTTAACGAATTGGACAGCGCGCCTTATGTGCCGAAATCAGTGGTAGTGGATGACCAGTTTGATTGGGAAAATGATGCGCGCCCGGCATATGGTTTTAACGAAAGTATTTTTTACGAAACCCATGTTCGCGGATATACCAAATTGCATCCGCAGGTGCCTGACCAGAATCGCGGCACTTTTCTCGGAATGTGCGCGCCGGCGGTGGTCGATTATCTGAAAAATCTGGGGATCACCGCGGTGGAGCTGCTGCCGGTTCATGCTTTTTTCGGCAACCGGCACAAAAAAGGCTTTCCCCGCGATAACTATTGGGGATATGAAAGCTGCAGCTTTTTCGCACCGGAGCAGTCTTATCTGGCCTGCGATGATTTGGATGAATTCAAAAAAATGGTGAAACTTTATCACCAAAACGGGCTGGAAGTGATTTTGGATGTGGTCTATAACCATACGGCCGAAGGCAACCAAATGGGGCCGACACTCTGTTATCGGGGGATAGACAATGCTTCTTATTATGTTCTCAATCCGGAAAACAAGCGATATTATTACGACAGTACCGGCTGCGGGGCATCGTTTAATGCCGAAAATCCATATGCGCTCCAGCTGATCATGGATTCGCTTCGCTATTGGGTGCAGGAAATGCACGTTGACGGTTTTCGTTTCGATCTGGCAACCACGCTCTGCCGCAAAAAGGGCAGTTTTACCACCGAATGCGGTTTTTTATATGCGGTTCGCCAAGATCCGGTTTTAAAAAATGTTAAGCTGATTTCTGAGCCTTGGGATGTCGGTGACGGCGGCTACCAGCTGGGCGCTTTTCCGCCGGGCTGGGGCGAATGGAATGATCGTTACCGCGATGTGGTGCGCCGCTTTTGGAAAGGCGACCAATACCAAACGGCCGAGCTGGCCAGCCGGATTTCCGGTTCAAGCGATATCTTCAATTATCATAATCGCGATATTTGGAGCAGCGTCAATTTTGTGACTGCCCATGACGGATTTTGTCTGACCGATCTTGTGAGCTATAATGTTAAGCACAATGCTGCTAACGGCGAGGATAATCGTGACGGAACCAACGCCAATTGGAGCTGGAACTCCGGCGAAGAAGGGGAAAGCGAAAACGAGGCTGTCAATAACAACCGCTGCTGCCGGGCAAAAGCGATTATGGCAACGCTGCTTTTATCTTTCGGCACGCCGATGTTGTTTGCCGGCGACGAGTTGGGGCGCACGCAAATGGGCAACAACAATCCTTATTGCCAGGACAATGTGCTGACATGGCTGGTATGGGATGCCGTTGGTGCAAAAGAACGGCAGTTTACCGATTTTGTCCGCCGCATGATAGAGCTTCGCGGCCGATTAAAAATTTTTGATAAGAAACATTTTTTTACCGGTCGGAGTGGGGCGGACGGTATCAAGGATCTGACCTGGTACAATGAAAGCGGAAAAGAATTTGCCGATGCCGACTGGTATGACGGCAGCCGCAAGGCCTTATCTTACTGCGTGCATCGCGACAGCCGTTTTATCCTCAGCATTATGAATGCCAATGCTGCGGAAATGAACTGGAAATTGCCGATGCTCGGCCGCGGGTTGGAATGGAACCTGCTGCTTGATACATCGGATAAGTATGTCGGCCGCAAAAAAATAGGTTCCGGCAGTGTTATCGAAGTTCCTGCATGGAGCATTTTGTTGTTTGAAATCAAAAAATAGGGGGAAAAGATCATGGATGAAAAATTGCGCCAATTGGCTGATCGTCTGGGAATTGCCACATCATACACCGATTGCGGCCTGAAAGCGGCTTGCCACGAGGTTAGCGACGAAACCGTGCGTTTCTTTGCCGGTGTGTTGGGGTATAAGGCCGGCAGCGATGATGAAATTTCCCGTTCATTACGTGCCTTGGATAACCGCCGTTGGCAGAGCGTGTTGGAGCCGGTTTATGTGGTTCCGGCTTCGCGCAAGGTGTTTGACGCCGTGGTGCCGCAAACAGATATTGACGGCGATTTTAAGCTGACACTTACCAGTCGGCAGACGAATGAAATATCGGAAGTATCTTTTGTTGTCGTCACGCTTGCCGATAGCCGCACCATTGCCAAAAAAACATACGGCCGGCTCGAAATTGAAATTACGTCGGAGTTGCCGGTTGGTTACTATGATGTTGAATTGACGACTGCCGGCGGCACTTTTAAGACCGTGCTGGCGGTTGCGCCCGAAAAATGTTATCAGCCCGAAGGCTGGGATAAAATGCGCCTGTGGGGCTACGGCGTGCAGCTTTATGCGCTTCGCAGCCGCCGCAATTGGGGGATCGGCGATTTTACCGATCTCTATAATTTTGTCGATATTTGCCGGCATTCCGGTGCGGATATTATCGGCCTCAATCCGGTTAATGTTCTCGGTCATTGTTTTCCCGAAGAGGCCAGTCCCTATTCATCGGTCAGCCGCTTGTTTTTAAATCCGATTTATATTGATGTCGAGCAAGTGCCGGAATTTCGTCCCGAAGACCGCTATCAGGCAGAGGCGGAAATTGCGGATCTGAATGCATCGGAAACAATTGACTACGGCCGTGTTTATCCGCTTAAGATGAAAGTATTGCAAACGCTTTATCAACGGATGAAGGAAAATCCGGGGCGGATGAAAGAATTTGACAAATTCTGCCGCCGCAAAGGTGAGGATCTGGACAATCTGGCTACATTTCAGGCGCTGTACGAAGACAAATGGCAAGATCATTGGGGCGGTTGGCGCGCTTGGGAAAAAGAATATCGCAAACCCGGAACTGCCGCGGTAAAAAAATATCAGAAAGAGCAGGCCGAACGCCTTGAGTTTTTCAAGTTTTTGCAATTTGAAGCCGATCGTCAGCTGCAAAAAGTTTCGGCTCATGTCCGAGAAGCCGGGCTGAAAATCGGGATCTACCGCGATCTGCCGGTTGGTGTCGGTCGTGACAGCGCAGAAGTTTGGGGCGACGAAGGTCTTTATCTGCGTGACAGCGGCGCCGGCGCACCGCCGGATGTGTTCTTTCCGACCGGACAAAAGTGGAATTTGGGCGCGTTCAATCCGTTTGAATTAAAAGCTCGCGGCTATCAGCCTTTTATCAAAATTATCCGTGCTGCTGCCGAAGGGGCCGGCGCGCTGCGGCTGGATCATGTCATGAGCCTGATGCGTTTGTTTGTGATTCCCGAAGCTGCCGGCAAACCCGGAACCTATATTATGTACAATTTTGAGGATATGCTGAATATTGTTGCCATCGAAAGCCACTTAAATCGTTGCATGATCGTCGGTGAAAGTATCGGCAATGTGCCGGATGGTTTCTTGGAAAAAATCGCTGCGAAAAATATTATGTCAATGAGCGTTCTTTGGAGTGAACGCTGGGATACCGGCTGGGGAGATTTCAAAGCACCTTACCAGTATCCGGAAAATGTGGTTGCCTCTGTCGGCACCCACGATATGCCGCCGCTCAAAATGTGGTGGTTTGGTTATGATATTGCCCTTTTCCGCCGGTTGGGTATTATCGAAAGCGATCAGGAGATGTATGACAATTATCATAAACGCGAGGCCGATCGCTGGAAGCTCTTAAAAGCTATGGATGAAAACCAAGTCTGGCCGGAAGACAACCGCCGCCACGGCGATTATCCGTTTGGCGAAGGCTATCCCGAAGGGTTGGAAGAAGCCGTCCACCGCTTTATGGCCAAAAGCCGCGCCAAAATCTTTTTGGTGCAGCCGGAAGATGTTTTTCAGGTGGAAAAATTGCAAAATCTGCCCGGTACCGATCGTGATAAATATCCGAATTGGCGGTTGAAATTGCCGGTCAATCTGGAAGATATGGAAAACACGCTGGCATATTATCGCAATATTGCCGCCATCAAAAAGGAAAGATAAACAGAGTATGGATATGATCCCCGACAAACGGAAAATTAAACTGATTGCTTCCGATCTGGATGGCACGCTGCTCGATTCGCATAAGCATTTGCCGGAGGGCTTTTTGCCGCTTTTGGAAGATTTGTTGAGGCAAGGCGTTTGTTTTGTTGCCGCCAGCGGCCGCCAGTATTTTAACATTCTGGAATATTTTGGCTCTCTGCGTGACAAAATCTGGTTTATTTCCGAGAACGGCGGTATTGTTTATCGTCAGGGAAAAAGCGTAATGGCGCAAAATATGGAGCCGCAGTTGTGGCAGCCGGCACTTGCTGCCGCCGATCTGGTCGGGCCGTCGATTCTGAGCGGCAGTAAAAGCGCTTATGTGGCTAAAAAGGATATGAAAAACGAAAAATTTGCCTGGAATGTTCACCGTTTTTTTGCCCGGGTAACCGAAGTTGAAGAGTTGATCCCCGCAGCGCTGGATGATGAAATCTGCAAAATTGCTGTGTTTGCCGAAAACGGTTCCGAAAGCGTGCTTTATCCGGGATTAAAACAATTTGCCGATCGGGCGAATGTGGTTGTGTCCGGTCCCGATTGGGTGGATGTGATGGATACCAAAGTCAGCAAAGGCAACGCGTTGACATATATCCAACGGCAGCTGGGGATAGCACCGACCGAAACAATGGTATTCGGCGATTATCTGAATGATGTTTCGCTGCTTGAAAACGGCAGCTATGCATATGCAATGGAAAATGCGCATCCCGAACTGAAAAAAATAGCTACCGCAATTGCACCGGCCAATGATAAGGGCGGGGTGAAAAAAGTGCTGGAAAGCATTTTTGCATAAATTGAACTGCAGCCGATCAGCCGGCAGGTATTTGGTACATAAGCAAACAGTAAAAAAATCCCTCCGATTTTATCGGGGGATTTTTTGTATTAATGCTTTACCGATCCCCCCTATTTTAATAGGGGATGAATGCCAAGGTGTGTTGAATACTGCTTCGCGCTTTTGAGCATCATCAGCCCCCAATGGAGCTGTAAAGAAAAGGCACCGATCGGTGCCTTTTTGAAGCCCTGTGTTTTCCCGGGGAATATCTGTTTTATCTTCCCCCGGATTGGAAGCTTTTTTTATGTATCGCCGGAGATTTAGGCTTTTATCCGCCGTATATCGGGCAAGGCTGCAAATTCGGCATACATCCGGTCAAGAAATTTCATATCCGGTTTGGAATGAAGCACTTTGCAACCGAGGTAACGGACAAATGCCGAACTGCAAAACGGAAATTGGCAAATTTTTTTTGTGAATTTCCAATAGGCGGAAACAGCGCGCAGATACATTCGCTGCCGCGCTTCTTTAGGCAGCTCCGCGTGTTCTTTCAATGTCCAATAATAGGCCATAAAGCGGTCATGGTCGAGCTGGATTTTATTGCCGGAAAAATTACCTATTTCTTTCGGTACCAAGACAACGTTAGCGGTCATTTTGACAATGCCGTCAGCATATATCGCTGCCCTGAGCGGGATCGATTCATCTTGGATAAATGCCCGTTCGTCTGCGCCTTTGGCCTGTTGCAGCACCTTGGTTTTGATCAATTGCCCCATCCGGGTAAAACGCCCGTTAAGCACGGCATTGAGAGCATTGGGAAAATATTGATAGTCAAAATCTTCCAGCCGGCAGTTTTCCAGCTCCTGAGGTTCTTTCCCCGTTTTGGTAAAACAGCCGTAAATCATTTCGGCGCCGGTTTCATCGGCAACCTTTAACATTTTTTCCGTCGAATCAAGCGGGAAAATATCATCGGAATCAAGCATCCTTGTCCATTTGCCCTTAGCCAGCGCAATCCCCTGATTGATTCTGGCACTGATCCCCCGGTTATACGGATTGGTGACAATGGTGACGTTTTTGATTCCCTCAGTCATTTTGCGGATAATGTCAACCGAATTGTCGTTTGAAACATCATCAACAAAAATATATTCCGGATTTTTCAGTCCTGTTTGCGCCAAAAGAGCAGTCATAACCGACGGCAGATAATATTCTTTATTGTAAACTGTCATCACAAAACTGACATCAATTTCTTCCGCCATTTTTCCTCCGTTACGGTTTTAGTTTCAATTTAATCGGCAAGTTTACGGCTCAATTCTTCTTCCAGCTCGCGCAATGTATCCGCGCTCACTTGGGGGGCTTCCGCTTTTTCTGCTGGGAGTTCATCAATGCTTTCCGCCGGCATTTCTGCATTTTTCTCCACCTCTATGTCTGGCTCTGCTTCAGGCGCTTCGGCAGTTGTTACGCTGTCATCGGTTTCCTGTTTTGTGTCCTGAGGCTCAGCAGCGGATGTTTCCGCGGCCGGCAAGTCTAAAAGGCGTGTGTCGCTTTTGATAACATTTTCAGCCTCGTTTGCCGTATTCTCCCTGATTTCGATGTTTGCTCTGATTTCGGTCGGTGCGTCCTCATTGTTGCCGGCGCCGAAATTAAGCAGGGAATGCGGTGCATTTTCTTCTTTTGGGGTCTCATCGGCTGTATTATCGCTGATATTGTTTTCGTCTTTTTCAGCCGCAGCAAAAGGCAGCAGCTCCGCATCGGCAGCGCTTTCCTCGCCGTTTTCGCGGACAGCGGCCGGCAGCAGATCAATCGGTTCGCCGCTCGGGTTGTTTGCGCTGAAAACATCTTCATTTTCTTCGGTTGCCATTTTAGGCGTGGCTATGACCGCTCTCCTGATGGGCAGCTGATCGCGGGCAGCCAACTCTTCGGGGGACAGAAAACGCACATTTTCAATATCGGTATCAATACATTTTAACAGCCAAACGTCATAAACCGGATGTTCGACCGCATTTAAGGCCGGCGAGGAAGACAACATCCATCCTCTGAAGATGCTGACCTGTTCCGTATTGTTTACGGAATCCACCACGTCGACAAAGGCAAAGTTTTCCGGCGTTTCTTCCGGCGGGCGAGTGCGGCAGGCGCGAACCACAATCGAAAAACTGCCGAATTGCACTTCGGAATTGACCGGAACATTGATCACGCTGACTCGGCCGGTGATTTTATCCATTGCCTGCATCTGCGCCGTGTTGGTCGGAATTTCCGCCGCCTGAACATTCAGGCCGATACCGGCGGCAAAGAGCGCCGGCAGTATAATGTTAGTTCTGTTTGTCATTGCCCGTCACCATAAAAATGACTTCTCCGACTAAGTCTTCCAAAGTCTTAAAGTCTTTTGTATTTGTAATTTCGTCGCCGTTTTGCAGCAGTTCTTTAGATTTGCCCGGTTCAATCTTGATAAATTTGTTGCCCATCAGTCCGTTGCTGGCAATTACGGCCGCACTGTCTTTGGGCAGCTTAACGTCGGGGGCAATACTGAGCTTAACTTCGGCGTCATAATTTTCGTTGTCGAGTTTCTGCCCGATAACCGTACCGACTTTGATGCCGTTGATCATGACATCGGCGCCGGTGGTCAAACCGCCGACTTTGAGGAACTTGGCATTCAATTCATATCCTTTAACCACCTGCAGATCGGATACCCGATAGGCAAAAAACAGGAAAAAC
>CABUAP010000038.1 GCA_902489675.1 uncultured Azospirillum sp.
GGCCAAAATGCAGGAAGCCAGCGAGCGTCAGGATTTTGAGGAAGCAATGATGTATCGCGATCGGATCCGGGCTTTAACCAGCGTGCAACAAGGAACCAATGTTGAATACGGTTCGATTAAATCGGCCGATTTTGTTGCCTTGTATCGCCAGAGCGGCCGGGTTTGCATTCAGGTCTTTTTCATCCGTTCGGGACAGAATTGCGGCAATTTGCCGTTTTTCCCCACGCAGGCGGAAGAGGCCGAGGACGGCGAAATTATGGAGGCTTTTTTGAGCAGTTTTTATGCTTCTCATGTTCCGCCGACAGAAATTGTTTTGGCAGATGATATTGACGGCCGCGAATTTTTAAGCGAAGCGATCGGCGCCAAAATTAACGTGTATCAGCGTGGCGATAAAGCTAAAATTGCCGCCAATGTTAAGAATAATGCCAAAGAATCGCTTGAGCGCAAAATGGCGTTGGAAAATTCTATCCGCAGCAATCTGCTTGAGATGCAGCGGATATTTGAATTGCCGAAGATGCCGGAACGGATTGAAGTTTATGATAACTCGCATATTCAGGGCAGCTATGCGGTGGGGGCGATGATTGTGGCAACGCCGGAAGGCTTTGATAAGAAAGCATATCGTACTTTCAATATCAAAGATTTGACCATTACCAATGACGATTTTGCGATGATGAAAGAGGTGTTGATCCGGCGTTTTAACAAAATGACTGCGGAGAATCATCCGGATGTGATTTTGCTTGACGGCGGTTTGGGGCAATTGCACGCGGTGCACGAATGTTTGAAGGATTTTGACCTTTCGGGGATTGCGGTCATTGCGATTTCCAAAGGACCGGAACGCAATGCCGGCAAAGAGTTTTATCATCAGGCGGGCAAAGAAAGTTTTGCGCTGCCGTTTGCTTCGCCGCTGGCCTTTTATATGCAGAATATCCGTGATGAGGCACATCGTTTTGCGATAGGCACACACCGGAAAAAACGCGGCAAATCGGTATCAAAATCCAAACTGGATGCGATTGAGGGAATCGGCGCCGGACGCAAAAAAGCACTGCTCAATTATTTCGGTTCGGCCGAAGCTGTGGCGCAGGCAAGCCTTAAAGATATTGAAAATGTGGCGGGAATCAGCAAAAAAACGGCGGAAAAAGTGTTTAAATACTTTCATAAATAAAATTTATGCAATATGATGCTGACAAATCGGTTTTTAATTTTGTTTTTTGGTAGGTGCAGTTGTGTTAAATCTTCCCAATATTCTGACGATTTCCCGGATTGTGGTGATCCCGGTGATCTTTCTTTCTATTTATATTCATTCTTTCTTGTGGTCGGTGCTGGCCGGAGCCTTGTTTGTCGTGGCCTCGATCACCGATTATCTGGACGGTTATTTTGCCCGTTCGCGCAATCAAAATTCGGTATTGGGACGTTTGCTTGATCCGATCGCTGACAAGTTGCTGGTCGTTTCAGCTCTGTTGATTATTGTGGCCAACCAGCTGGTTACGCCGTTGACTTATATTCCGGTAATCATCATTATGTGCCGTGAGGTTTTGGTTTCGGGGTTGAGAGAATTCTTGGCCGAATTTCATGTCGGGATGCCGGTTACGCGTCTGGCCAAATGGAAAACCGGTTTTCAGATGACGGCAATCGCTATGATCTTGCTGCAGAGCCTGCCGTTTATCGGTGATCCGGTCGGGGTGCTCGGCGAATGGCTGTTGTGGGTTGCCGGTATTTTGACCTTTATTACCGGATATCAGTATTTCGAAAAATGTCTGGATTATGTTTATACGGTTGAAAATAATAAGAAAAACCCGGTTAAACAGGTGGAGCAGAAGGTTAAGAAAATTGCGGTTAAAGTTAAGAAAAGCGTAGAAAAAGCCGTTATCCAAAAGGCGGCGGCAAAAAGAGGCCGCAAGCCTAAAAATGCGGAAACAGAAGCAGCTGCGCCCAAAAAAACAGCAGCCAAAGCAGCGGTCAAAAACAGCCGCCGGCGGAAGAAAACCGCAGAAAATAAGGAAAAAATCAGTAAAACAGCGGCAGCTAAGACGGAAGCAGTTGAAGTAAAAGCGGCGAACGTTCAACCTGCAGTCGAAAAAAATGAAGCCTGACGCTGTTGAGGTGCGGCAATGGAGATGCATAAAGCTCACATTTTGGTGGTAGATGACGATACTCGTCTAAGAGCTTTGTTGCAGCGCTTTCTTAAAGAAAACGGTTTTTGGGCTTCTGCGGCCAAAGGAGCAGCCGAAGCCCGGATGATGCTGAAACAATATAAATTCGATCTTTTGATCGTTGATATTATGATGCCGGAAGAAAGCGGGTTGGAATTTTTGGCTGATCTGCGCAAAGAAAACGAAGTTCCGGTTATTTTGCTGACAGCAATGGGTGAAACCGGCGATCGCATTGCCGGTCTGGAAAGCGGTGCGGATGATTATCTGCCCAAACCGTTTGAACCAAAAGAACTGGTTTTGCGAATCAAGAATATTCTCCGCCGTGCGCCGCAGGAAAATGAAAAGCAGGAAACAAAACTGAAACTCGGTCTTTGCCGCTATGATCTGGAAACCAGAGAGCTGAGCGGAAAGCAAGGAGAAGTTATTCATATTACGCCGGTTGAGCAGGCAATGTTGTCGCTTTTGGGACAGAAGTCGGGGCAGATTTTCAGTCGTGACCGGTTGGCGGAATTGTTGGGGGCCGGACAAGGGCCGCGCTCAATTGATGTACAGGTCACCAGACTGCGCAAAAAGATTGAAAAAGATTCCAAAAATCCGCGCTATTTGCAAACGGTTCGCGGCAAAGGTTATATGCTGCTGACGGATTAATTTTTTATAACTAGAAGGAGCTGGAAAATGCATTTGGTATTTCCGAAAAAAGTGGAGGACAAGCTGCGTTATCTTAAAATCAAGATGCTGCCGCGCACTTTGTTTTTCCGTACGATGCTTCTGATCTTCATTCCTTTGATTGTGGTTCAGGTAGTATCAATCGTTGCCTTTTTTGACGGCACCTGGGGACGGGTCGGTAAACGGCTGTCTACCAATCTGACTTCCAATATGGCTTTTGCTATTAGGTTATCGGAAGAATCTCCTGCCAATATTCCGGAGATTCAGGATCTGACCAAGAAGATTTTTGACATGGAATTTCAATATTATCCCAATGACAAAAAGCATGAAATCATCCGCCGGGTCAGAAAGCAGAACAAGCTGGTGACCGGTTTTCTGGAAGATGCGCTGAGGATAGAGTTTCCCGAAGCAATTACCAGTATCTATATCGGTAAGAGCAATCCGGATCTGGTGGTGTTTGTCGATACCGAAAACGGGCTGTACCAGTTTGCAACTTCGTCAAAAAATATTTTCAGCACTTCTATTTTCGGTTTTGTGGCCTGGATGATCGGTACATCATTGTTGTTGTTCTTGGTGGCGGTTTTGTTCTTGCGTATTCAGGTTCGTTCAATTGCCGATTTGGCAGCTGCGGCGGAGGAATTCGGTAAAGGGGTGGATAATAAGAAATTTAAACCTTACGGCTCTTCCGAAGTTCGGCGTGCGGGGATTGCTTTTATTAAGATGAAAGAGCGTATCCAGCGGCAGATCAGCGAGAGAACGCAAATGCTGGCCGGTGTTTCCCACGATTTGAGAACGCCGCTGACACGGATGAAGCTGCAATTGGCGATGCTGCCCGATAACGGGGATAAAGACGGTCTGGATAAGGACGAGTTTCTGCAAGATGTCAACGAGATGGAAAAAATGCTTGAAGGCTATCTGTCTTTTGTCAGCGGGGAAGGCGGCGAACCGTCAACCTTTGTCGATATGAATGAGATGATTTTGAGTATCTTAAATAAATTCCGTAACAGCAAAGCCCTGATTCGCTACAGCACCAATGATCAGGTGAGCGCCATTCAGGGGCGGGAGCAATCGCTGAAACGCGCTTTGACCAATGTTATCAGCAATGCTTTTAATTATGGCGGCACGGTTTCTGTTTCGCTCGAAAGCAACAATAATAAGCTGGAAGTGACGGTTGATGATGACGGTCCGGGGATTCCTGAAGACAAGAGAGAAGATGTGTTTAAGGCTTTTTACCGGATAGAGGGATCCCGCAATAAGGAAACCGGCGGTGTCGGCCTGGGACTGTCGATTGCCAAGGATGTTATTGTTTCACACGGCGGCAAGATTGAACTCGCCGATTCACCGATAGGAGGCTTGAGGGTACTCATTTCTATTCCCTTATAACTCTCATATCAGGAAGTATACTTTCCGATAAAAAAGGTTTTTCAGTTACGCCTTATTTGGGTACGGCTGAAAAACTTTTTTTATTTTCCGATATCCTGCTTGCAGTTGGGGCTTTTTTCTGTTAAAAACAAATTAACTTATATTGTGTAAGCTGTTTTCGGGTAAAATTTCTGAATTATTCAAGGATCAAAACGATGGCTGATAAAGAAAACGACGATTTTGAAGCAAACCTCAAAAATATGGGACTGGATGACGGAACCGGCGATATTGACGCTTTGCTTGCGGCAGACGGAGAGGGTATGCCGTCAGTGTCCGAACTTGGTGAAGAACAGGATGAGGGTGAGGAATTTATCGATTTTAACGATTTCAGCATCGATGATTTGGATACGGCTTTAAGTAAATATGAAGCTGTACGCAGCGGCAAAAGTTCGCCGGCAATGCCGAATGTGACAGAAACCCAAACGGCAAAGCCGGAGCCGGTTGTTGATGAATTTGCAAAATCGGAAAATCCGGAAACGGAAGTGTTGACAGCAGAAGATGAGGTTTTGCCCGAGCTTGATGAACTCCCTTCGGAAACGCCCAGATTTGATGCTGCCGCAGCCAATAACGGCGGTCTTTTTACCCGTGACGGCGAAATTTCAAAAGCACCGGCTTCGACCGTGGCCGAACTGATGCAGGCTGCACAGCCGGTGGTTGACAATGCGGGAGAATTTGAAGCTGATCTGCCGATGACGGAAGAGCCGTTGAACAGTGCAGAGGAAGCAGTTAATACCATACCGGCTGCGGATAGTGCTGTTTCTCCGCTGGAGGAAAAACTTGGCGGACATATGTTGTCAGAAGAAGAGCGGCAGGCGCTGGGACATCTGATTTGGTATGATGGAAAACTCGGGGAAAAGGTTTATGAAATTTCGCTGAATAATATGCCCGAATTTTTGGATTATGATAAAAATATTAAAACCATTCATGTTAATATCGACTCGCCTTACGGATGGAATGTCTTTTTTGAAAACGGCGTGTTTATGAATCTGATGGATTTGAAAGAATATCAGGAAAGAAACGGCAGCCTGCCGGGAACTAACGGCAAAATTATCTATGGCAGTCGGATGAGTTCGTTTGAAAAAATCGAACGGATTGTGGTTTATGAAAAGCCGCGTTATTTTTCATATGGTTTGAAAAAGTAATTTGTCAGAAAACGCTGTTCAATTGGAATGGCGTTTTTTATTAATACTTTGGTATTCAGCCCCTGATGAATAAAGGGCTTAAGGTATAATAAACTTCCATCAGCTAATGCAAGTGTATTAACTGCTACAAACGACAAACGCCCGACCCAAAGGTTTCGCAAGCCTAACCGCAGGGTTGGAATGTTTGTATCTAGCTGCTGATGCAGATATTTGCATCATAGACAGCTTCCAGTAAACTGGGGACTATTAAGGATGCAAACCTAATGGTTTGAGTGTGCTTATTGATGTAAAGTAGCGCTTAGTGGCTGCTTGGCATTCAGCTCCCAGTGAATAAGGGGCTGAAGGTATCATAGATATTCCTCCGTAAACAGGCGTTTCTATTAAAGATACAAACCTAACGGTTTGACCACTCTTATTAGTATGGATTGTTGTTTAACAATACTTTGGCATTATAAATAAAGGGCTTAAGGTATAATAAAAAAACTACCCGGCAGAGCGGGCAGTTTTTTCATGTTAATGTTTTCCAGGCTATTTTCAGGTTTACTGAGAATATATCCGTTAGTTTTTATAGTTGATCGGGAAAACCTGAACTCCATCGGCACCGGAAGCGTTTTCACTGTCGGCAGACGGATCTTTTCCTTCTATATAAGCTTCTGCCTGAGCTTGTCCCGGGGTTAATTTACCTTTTTCTGCCGGAGCTTTCGGCATCGGCAACAAGGGGTAGCCGGTTTTGGGCAGGCGCAGCATCATGTAACCGGTACCGCCGCCATAAGACGGTCCGGACAGGCCGATTGAGTAGTAGCCGCCGATGAAGCCGTAATCCAGATCAATAAAATCGATCAGAAACATGGTCTTGACCGTGGTTGTGCCGATGGTGGTCATTTTGCAGCGATAACCTTTGTCCTCCAAAACGATATTGTCGGCATTTTTGACGTATAACAAGGTTTTATCGGGGGTGCATTCCGGTGTTTGTCCGTTATAAGTCACGTTATAGTTAAGCATCATATTGATGGAACGGGAGCCTTTGCTCATTGTTACATCGCTGATCTTGACAGAATCGATGTACATATAGGCCGGCGTAATACCGACGGTAATCGGCAGGGAAATGTAATTTTCGTAACAATTACGGCTGCCGACATCGGCTGAACAAACTAAAGCTTTTTGATGATTGTTGTTTTTCATCATCTGAGCCAGGCTGTTGTAAATATATTCTTTGGACATGGACAGTTTGATGGGGGCGCATTGTTTGCTGCGGCAGACGATGATGGAGCGCGGCGTTGCCAGCGGTGCCATCTCCGTATTGCGGGTGGGGTAGCTTTCCACCTCGTTTGCCTTGTCAAACGGATCGTTCATAACATCCTGCATGGTGCGGTCCCAGAAACGGCAGCCGCCGACGGAGAGCAGGGCAATGGTTAACAGGCTCAGGGCTTTTTTCTTAGACACGATTCTTCATCCTTATTTAAAAGCGATTAAAAAAACTGCCCTTATAATAAGACAAAATTATTAAAAGACAAAGATTTTTTTAATTTATCAGGCAATAATTTAGTGTTTGCATAATAAAAAGCTTGCCTTTATAATAAAAGGAAGCTTAAAAACCTGCGGGGGAATAGGAATGAAACAGTTTTTTTGTCTTTTGATCGGATGTTTGTATGCTGTCGGCGCCGTTGCCGCCGAGGATGTCCATGTGGTGGACGGGGACAGTTTGGAGATGAGGGATGTGCGGATCCGTCTGGAAGGAATCGACTCGCCCGAATATTATCAGGACTGCCGTTATGCCAATAAAAAGAAATATGCCTGCGGGCTTGAAGCCAAGGAGTATCTGCAAAGTTTGGTCAATCGGGGAAAAGTGACTTGTGTCGAACTTGATCTGGATCGGTATAAGCGCAGTCTTTGCACCTGTTATGTGACCAACAAAATCGGCGAAAAATTTAATTTGAACGAGGAGATGGTCAGAGCCGGCTGGGCAGTGGTTTATAAAAACAAATATTCCGATTATTCTGCCGCCGAGACCGAAGCAAAACAAGAAAAACGCGGAATGTGGCAGGGAAAATTTATGAAGCCGCAATTGTATCGGATTCTTAATAAATAAGATTTCTCCTATTTTGTTAAAATGTTGTTGACAGCAAAAAAAAGTTATGTATATTGCAAACAACGTTTTGTGTTTAAATAATCAAAATAAAAATTAGGTGAGAAAAATGTACGCAGTAATTAAAACAGGCGGAAAACAGTACAAAGTCGCTTCCGGTGATGTTATCAAAGTTGAAAAACTGGCCGGTGATGAAGGCAGCGAAGTTATTTTCAACGAAGTTTTGGCTTTGGGTGACAATGTCGGTAAACCGCTGGTTGCCGGTGCATCGGTTAAGGCAACCATTTTGAAACAGGCTAAGGCTGATAAGGTTATCGTTTTCAAAAAGAAAAGAAGACAGAACTATCGCCGCAAAAACGGCCACAGACAGAATATTACTATTGTTAAAATTGCAGAAATTGCATAAGCAATAGGTTTTTTAGGAGATTTAGTTATGGCACATAAGAAATCAGGTGGCAGTACTTCCAACGGACGCGATACCGAAGGCCGTCGTTTGGGTTTGAAAAAATCCGGCGGTCAGGCTGTTATTGCCGGAAACATCATTATCCGTCAGCGCGGAACCAAATATCATCCCGGTGAAAATGTCGGACTTGGAAAAGACCATACCATTTTCGCTTTGACCGAAGGAAAAGTTTCTTTCAAGAAATCGGGTGATAAGACGGTTGTTTCCGTTGTTACCGAATAACTTGACTGAGAGTTTTATGGCGGAGGGGGTGTCAAAACCCCCTTCATTTTTTTGAAAGAGAGCGGTTATGAAATTTTTGGATCAGGCTAAAATTTTTGTGAAGTCGGGTGACGGCGGAGCCGGATGTGTTTCTTTCCGCCGGGAAAAATATATTGAGTTCGGCGGACCGAACGGCGGTGACGGCGGCAAGGGCGGAAGTATCTATTTTGAGGCCGTTTCTAACCTGAATACGCTGATTGATTTTCGTTATACCCAGCATTTTAAGGCGAAAAAGGGGCAAAACGGAATGGGATCGGACAAAAACGGCAGCAAGGCGCCGGACATTGTTATCAAAGTGCCGGTCGGAACGGAGATTGTGGCCGAAGACGGAGAAACAGTGTTGGCCGATATGGTGAAACCGGGGCAGATTTATCTGGCCGCCAAAGGCGGTGACGGCGGTCGCGGCAATACCACATTTAAAAGCTCTACCAATCAGGCGCCGCGTTATGCCGAACCGGGCTGGCCGGGTGAGGAAAAGTGGTTATGGCTCAGGCTTAAAATTATTGCCGATGTCGGTTTGATCGGAATGCCCAATGCCGGCAAGTCTACTTTCTTGACTGCCGTTACCAAAGCGCGGCCAAAAATTGCCGATTATCCTTTTACGACACTGCATCCCAACCTAGGGGTGGCCTGGGTAGACGGTTATGAGATGGTTTTGGCCGATATTCCGGGGCTGATTGAAGGCGCGCACGAGGGCGTTGGTCTGGGGGATCGTTTTCTGAAACATATTGAACGTTGCGAAGTGTTTTTGCATTTGATCGATATTACCTCCGAAGATGTGCTGAAAGCCTATCAGGATATTCGTAAAGAGTTGGAGTTGTATGATCGGGGGTTAGCGGACAAGCCCGAAGTGGTGGCACTGAACAAATGCGATGCGTTGCCCGAAGAAGAAACGGCGGCAAAGGTGAAGGAGCTGGAAAAAGCGATCGGAAAGAAAGTGTATCCGATTTCGGCCGTTGCCAAAAAAGGTGTGTTTGATTGTCTGCTTGATCTTAATCGTTATATTAAAAGAGAACGGAAAAAGGAAGATGAGGAAGAGGAAACCGCAGCACCGGTTTCGGAAAAATCATCGTGGTCACCGTTATAAAAAAATAAGGAGTAAAAAATTTGCTGAATAAGGAAATTAAAGAGGAACAGAATCAGGTTTTGGATATCATTACGGCCAGTTTGGAAGACGGTAAAGCCGAAGATATGGTTGTGATTGATCTGCGCGGCAAAACTTCGATTGCCAACGAAATGGTGGTGGCTTCGGGTACTTCCGACCGGCATGTGATTTCGCTGGCCCAGCGGGTACAGGAAAATCTGAAAGCCGCCGGCTACAAGTCTGTCAGTGAAGGAGAAGCCAAAGGCGACTGGGTGCTGATCGATGCTTATGACGTGATCGTCCACCTTTTCCGCCCCGAGGTAAGGGAATTTTACAATCTGGAAAAGATGTGGCAGTCTGCCGCCAATCTGCGTAAGGAGTAGGTTGTTCGGCAACGGTTTTTGAGGGCCGGCGTGTGAGCCGGCCTTTTTGTATCTTGAACCCCCCGGGTAGGCCGGTAGTTCCAAAAAGCTTATAGCTTTGCCCAAAAAAAATTCCTTTGTTATACAGGAAGTGACAACCAGCAAGAAGTCACAAAAAACAAAGGAATTTTTACAATGGATAAATTAACGTTATCACATACCACATGGGAATGCAAGTACCATGTTGTATTTGCACCAAAAAATCGCAGAAAGGCATTTTATGGAAGTCGTCGTTTAGAAATAGGAAGTATTTTAAGGCAGCTCTGTAAATGGAAAGGTATAGAAATTATGGAAGCAGAAGTATGT
>CABUAP010000039.1 GCA_902489675.1 uncultured Azospirillum sp.
TTTCAGTATCCACGATCTCAGTACCAACGTGGAAAAGTTTAATCAGCTGACGATCGGCACATTCCGTTTGCTGGCCAAGGTTTTTACCGTGGCATCTCTTGTCATATGGGCGGTTTCGCCTTTGGTCTGTCTGTTTGATCGCGTAAGCGGTGCAGCGCGCGATATTTTCTGTCTTCTGGCATTTTTCAGTCTGCTGATTCTGCTGGTCGGCTACAGGAACCTCAAGCACTGGCATTTTCCGCTTTTGGCCGTTTTTGCGGCTGCATTCGGCGGTTTTACCTGTCTTTTTGCCGGACCGTACGTTTTATGCTTTACGGTGCCGTCTGCCCTTGTTTGCTGCCTTGTGCTCTTGCTGAACAAAGTACAGCGCCAAGCAACCATCGGGCTGATTTGTTCGGTAGTGGTTTTGTTTACCGTTGCGCTTATCTTTGCGATCTTGCCTCCCATGGCAAACGGTTTGTTTTTAGCGGCAACTTCATCGATCCATCTAATGCTGTTTTTTGTGTTGATGGCTTTTGACCTCAAAGTTATTTCCCGCAAAACTCTGCCGGCTGACTGGCATACGGCCACGAATAAGAATGTCGTCTTCTTGGTTATCGGCCACGGCCTTTTGGCAAACCTGATTCTGATTGCCGGTTTTATTATTGCCGGATAACTTTCGATCCGGATTTCCGACCGCTTTTGCTTAAACAGCAAGAGCGGTTGTTTTTTATCTCCTCATCCTTAAAGATTGATTGTCGGATGAATATATGTTATGATGCCTGCATATAATTTTTATGTAGAAGGATATTGTGCCATGAGTGAAAAAAAGAAACCCATTGTGGTCGGAATCGGTGAAATTTTGTGGGATATGCTGCCCGGCGGCAGACGTGCCGGCGGCGCGCCGATCAATTTTGTTTATCACACCGCCGCTTTGGGAGCCGAAGGCTATGCCATCAGTGCCGTCGGCAACGATCAAGACGGTGATGAGATTTTGCTGGAACTGGAAAAAAGCAAAATCGCCCATTTTATTGCCAGAGTTCCCTACCCGACCGGCAAGGTTCTGGTTGAGCTGAAAGACGGCATCCCTTCTTATACCATTGTCGAAGATGTGGCTTGGGATCACATACCGGCAGAAAAACAAGCATTGGACTTGATCCGGCGCGCCGATGCCGTTTGTTTCGGCACTTTGGCCTCAAGAAACGCGCACAGCCGACAAAATATTACCCGCCTGTTGGAAGCCGCTGCCCCGCAGGCGTTAAAATTTTTTGATATCAATCTCCGCGGCAGCTACTATTCGCCGGAACTGATCCGCCGGCTGCTGGAATTTGCCAACGTTTTTAAGATCAATGATGAAGAACTGCCTGTTATCCGCCGTCTGCTGGCTCTGGACGGTTCGGACGACGAAGTCTGCCATACACTGATGAAACAATACGAACTGCGTTATTTGATTTTTACCGCCGGAGAAAATTACAGCATCATCTACTCTCCTCAATCGCTCTCGTATTTAAAAACACCTAAAGTTTGCGTTGCCGATACGGTCGGCGCGGGAGACGCCTTTTCGGGGGCTTTCGTTTACGGGATTTTGACCGGAAAAACTATGGAAGAAGCCCACCGGGATGCCGTTCGCATCTCGGCATTTGTTTGTACGCGCTCCGGCGCTTGGCCCGAATATACGCCTGATTTGAAAGGATAAAAAAATGGAAAAAAGATCTCATATACTGCTGAAGCTCATTCCGATTATGCTGGCCTTTTTCGCCATGGGTTTTGTTGATTTGGTCGGAATTGCCACCAATTACGTCAAAAAAGATTTTGAACTCTCGGATTCTGTGGCCAACCTGTTTACCTCAATGGTATTTTTCTGGTTTTTGGTCTGCTCGGTTCCGACCGGAATGCTGATGAACAAAATCGGCCGCCGCAAAACTGTACTGCTCAGCTTGGCGCTGACATCGGTTGCGCTGCTGATCCCGCTCATTGACTACAACCTGCCCCTGATGCTGATCTCATTTTCGTTGCTTGGCATCAGCAATGCCATTATGCAGGTATCGCTCAACCCGCTGCTGTCAAACATTGTCAGCGACAAACGCCTTTCTTCCGCCCTCACCTTCGGCCAATTTGTCAAAGCCATTGCCTCTTTTACGGCGCCGATTATTGCCGCTTGGGGCGCTTTGCATTTCAACAACTGGCGGCTTTTGTTCGCTGTTTATCTGGTTGAAGGCATTGTTGCCGCTGCCGCATTGTCTTTTGAAAAAATCAAAGAAGAAGAAATGACCGGCAAAGCATCCACCTTCAAAGAATGTTTTTCCCTGCTCAGCGACACTACCGTGCTGCTGTGTTTTATCGGGATTGTCTGCCATGTCGGCATTGATGTCGGCACCAATGTTTCCGCACCGCGAATTATCATGGATAAGCTGGGAATTGATTTGACCGAAGCCGGATATGCCACCAGTGTTTACTTCCTGTTCAGAACTTTAGGATGTCTGGCAGGCACTTTTATTCTTGCCAACTACTCTACCCGCCGCTTTTTTGCCGTCAGCATTTTCCTTTTGGCGGCAGGAATGCTCGGGTTGGCCGTTTTTGACACTAAGGCGGCTCTTTACACCTGTATTGCACTTATCGGCTTTAACAATGCCAATCTGTTCCCGATCATGTTCTCTCAGGCAATTTTGCATCTGCCGAACAAGAAAAACGAAATCTCCGGCCTGATGATTATGGGCATTTTCGGCGGCGCGGTCTTCCCGCCGTTGATGGGGTTTGCCTCCGATTTGTCGGGATCACAAAACGGCGCGGTCATGGTGATGGGATTGGGCGTAATCTACCTCTTGACCATTATCGGAAAAGTCCGCAATACCAACCGGGCATAAAGGTAATGAAAAAATCGACCATGCTCATCTGGACAACGGCTGCCGTACTGGGAGCCGTTTCCCTGTTTTACAATCTGCGCGCTATACCGGAGGAAAAACGCCCCGATTTACAAGACGGAGAATTTTACTGCCCGCCGGAGATTCAAATTGAGGCAGACCGCTTAAAACCGCAGCAAAAGACCGTAACCGAACTGGCACAATATCCAGAGCTGATTAAAAATGCGCCGTCGCCGAGCGAAGCCTGGCGGCTGGAAACAGAAGCAGCAGAAAAAGCTGACGCTTATAACCGACAGGTGCGTATTTATAACGAATATCTGCTTAAACACTGCCAACGTTAAAACTTGGCCGGAGCCTCACCGTTTTTTTAAGATTTATTTTTGTATCTGATAATCATATACAGAATCGTACCGGCAAAATACAGGGAGATCAAATTAAACAGAATCATTTGCACCGAATGCAGATAAATACCGTAAAAGACCCAGCAGATCATTCCGGTACAATAAATAATATAACTCCAAAGCGACAAATCCTGCACATTTTTGGTTTTGATCGTTTGCAAAGTCTGCGGCAAGAAACAGGTTGCGATACAAAGACCGGCAACATAACCGGCAATTTCGGCCCATATATTCATTTTCCAATCCTTTTTCATAAAATTCTGGTTATATACAGATGAAAAAAGCACCTCTTTTGAGGTGCTTTTCAAACTGGCGCGCTCCGGGCGATTCGAACGCCCGACCCACAGCTTAGAAGGCTGTTGCTCTATCCTGCTGAGCTAGGAGCGCATTTTTGGATAATTTGCAGTATGTAAATCGCATATTTTTAGCCCGTTGTCAATAATATATTTAAGAAAATATTTTATTGAGATTGCCCTCAAACAGCTTTTTGCCTTTGTAAGACCTTTTTCATTTTGATCTGGCTGCGAATTACCCTTTTTTCCTGTTTGAGCGTCTTTCCCCTATCCCCGCCGGCAAGTTTTGCTTTTAGCGCATATTTGCACAATTTCCACCAACCGGCATTTTCTATTCCCTGCCGGCGGGCAGAAATGATCTTTCCTTGACTGAAGGCAAATAAATAATCCAAATGCCGGTTGTTCAAACCGTCCACAATCTCCGTCAGTTCTTCCGCCGAAAACAAATCAAAAAACATCATACCGACCTGCCGCCGGTAAAAATCGGAAACCGCAGGCAGATTGGCTGCCAATAATTCTTTTTTTTGCAAAAAATCATAAACAAAATTGCAAACTTTGTAACGGTCGTATTTGTTTTTAGGCTTCTTGTTAAAATAATTGCTCATGATCGAGTTGGCACGGATGCGATAATTATAGAGCCGCCGGGAGGTAAAATAAACACTGTCGGCAAAAAGCCCGCACAACATCCAGAAAGCATCGTCATCATGTTCGCACCCTTCGGGAAAACATATTCCGAATCGTTCAATAAATTCCCGGCGAAAGATTTTGTTCCATAAAACGACGCTGGTTGCAACCCGCAGTTCATCATTCATCCGTCGCAAACCCTCTTCCCGGGAATTGTAAAACACCTCGGCTGCGGTATGTTCACGTTTTTTTGCATCAAGCTCTTCTATGATCACATTGCAGCGGCAAACGGCAATATCCGGCTTTTCCCGCTCCATGAGCTTGAGCATTTGTTCGCAACAATCCGGCTGATACCAGTCGTCGGCATCGCAAAACATAATATAGCGGCCGTTAGCATTTTTCAGGCCGAGATTGCGGGCGGCCGCCGGGCCGGAATTGGGCTGCGTCAAAATGCGCACCCTCTGATCCTTCTTGGCGTATGCGATCAGGATGTTTCCCGTACCGTCAACAGAACCGTCATCCACACACAGGATTTCAATATCCTCAAATGTCTGTGCGCACAATGCGTCCAAACATTCGGCAATATATCGCTCGGCATTATAAACAGGAACAATTACCGATATTGCAGTCATAGTCTTTTCCTCATTTTACTGATTTGCAGCTTGTTTATATTGATCATGTTCCTGCATACGATAACAGTTTTTGATCCACTTCATTTCCTTTTTCAGCTCCTTTCTTTTCTGCCGACACGAAACCCGCTTTTGCCCGAGCATAATTTTGGAAAGCAGTTTGTACTTTGCATATTTCAGCTTAGTCAGGAGATAATCGTCAATATAACCAACTCTTTCTTTAACAATCATCTGTTGTTCAATGACCGGCTGATTAATCCGTAAGACATTTTTCTGTAAAATTTCCTCATAAAACGGTGTCTGCCTGGCATATTTCCAGAAATAAGAAGACATCTCATACTGAGGATATTGCCACGGTTTTTTTGAACCGGCAAAATGGACGATCTGCGCGTGTTTTTTGCTATGATGATACTGCTCTAAAACTTTTACCGGCAGATCAGCCGCATAGTTTGGATGCCATATCGGCAAATGATATTCGTAGTTCCAAGAACCGTCCAGCAACATCACATCATGCTGAAACATAACATTTAACACATCTTGATCAACCATATACGGAGATTTGATCCGCCCCATTACGGTTATAAAATCACTTTCGATATCATACGTCCGCATTTTTTTCAAATTCATAATCAGAACGCCTGAATTAAAATAATCATAAGGATTTTCAATCTTTAATATATTGTCTAAATAATCCGTAATTACTCCATCCGTAAAATACATACGAACCACTTCCGTATCCTGCACGGCTCCAAGTGAATTATTATGAATATCCGTTCGATAAAGTTCAGCGATATCCGTTGTGACGACCAAATCGGAATCGACATATACCACCTTGTCATAAGCCGTCAAAATTTTAGCGATGAATATCCGGTAGTAAACAGCTTCAGAAAAGTGAGAAATTGTAAAGAAATAATCAATATAACGTTTCACTTCTATAAAACGGATGCTGACATTTGGATAATCATCAGCTATCTGAGCAATTTTTTTCTGCTCGGCAGTTGACACGCCTTGGGAGAGAACTAAAATATCATAATTGTTAGCTTTAGACATATTGCTGATAATAGATTGAATGGCAACCCCCGTATAAAGAGCATAGTTGGCATCCATAGACAAGCAAACCGGTATATTATTTTGCGCGTAAGCCGGTTTGATCTCTGGCAAAATATCCGTATTTAAAATCAAGCTTTCCTGCAGTTCCAGAATCTTTTTTCCATTCCTGCTCAAATGCGTGATATAAATGCCGCAAAGCCACTCGGAAACATAAGCCAGCGCCCTTGTCTCCTGAATATTATAATTACTAATATCTATCTTCTGCTGCGCTTCTTTTAAAATACCGAACAACCACCCGCAATAATCGTTAAATATTTCCTTTTTCATAATGAAAACATTCGTAAAATAGGCATAATCGGAAGTATTGTAGCTGACGGCATCTTCCGTATATTCCGGATATTTGTGACAGAGAATATCTAATACCGTTTCATAATCTTTGATATGCAATTTTCGTTCAGAATTTTCATAATGATTATAAGGATTTTTTGTGCCGAGCCTGGTCAAATCGGTTTTATCGGCGACAATCACATCATAATGACCGACAATATCTATAATATGCTCTGCATCCAAATGATATTTGGCAAGATATGTGTCGTTTAGTTTCTGTTCCAGCACAAAACCATAAATATCGGCATCAAAATGCTTATTGAGGTTAAATGATAAATGGCGCCGATAGTGCATAAAACCGATATAATCAGGGTTGCCCAATTTGTCGTAATTTTTCCATGCCCAATAGATGGCTGTCAACTCGTTCAAAAAACGATTGTCCGCAGAAATGTTCTCACCGGTGTCATCGCCGATCATATTATCAAGCATCCACTGATAATCTTCTTTAGACATTGCGCCGTCTTTTGAAGCTTCGGTTGCCAACGCCCTGCCCAGATGGATCGGGGTCAACACTTCATCTTGCAGCAACACGGCCGGTTTGTGATAACCTACCAAAATTTTTATTGTCGGTTGTTTTGTTTTCATTATCTGATCTCCTCAAAAAGTTCCAAAGCACGTTTAACCGTTTGGTCCATATTATAATATTTGTAATCTGCCAACCTGCCGGCAAAATAGACATTCGGCAAAGTTGCCGCTTTTTGTTTATAGCGTTGGTATAATTCATGATTTTTTTCGGCCGGCACCGGATAATAACGCTCATTTTTTCCCGCCGCATACGGTTCCGGATACTCCTCGGAAACCACGGTTTGAGCGCTCTGTTCATCAAGGTAATATTTGTATTCCACGCTGCGGGTAAAATCATAATTTTCGGGAAAATTAATCTGCGGACCGCTCTGATAATACGGCCGGTCAAAACGTTTGAAACGAATATCCAGGCTTCTGTACGGGAGTTCACCCAGTTCATAGGAAAAGAACTCGTCAATCGGACCGGTATAAAACAGTCGGTCATAAGCAACCACATCCCTGATATCATTAAAATCGGTATTCAATTCAACTTTAATCTGCGGATCGGCTATCATTTTTTCTGCCATTTTGGTATATCCGGCAGACGGGATTGCCTGATATTTATCCTGAAAATAGCGATCGTCACGGCTGATAAAAACCGGAACCCGGGCGCTGACCGAAGGATCAAGTTCTTCCGGCCGCACCCCCCATTGTTTGACGGTATAACCAAGGAAAATCTTTTCATACACATAATCCGCCAAACGGGAAAAATCCTCATCTTTAGCCTGTTTCAATTGCAAGATCGGCACTTTGCGGTTAAAACCGAATTTGGCAATCAACTTTTCTTCCAAACGCTCGGCCAAACCTTTGGGAAACACTTTGTGCAGGCTGTCAAGATTAAACGGAATATTCACTTCGCGGCCGTCAATCACGGCTTTGACCCGATACATAAAATAATGCCAATCGGTAAAACGGCTCATATAATCCCAAACAGATTTATCGTTGGTATGAAAAATATGCGGTCCGTATTTGTGGACGGTTACGCCGCTTTGATCTTTATAGTCATATATATTGCCGCCGATATGATCACGCTTGTCCACAATCAACACTTCTTCTTTTAATTCTGCCGCCAGCCGTTCGGCCAATACCAAACCACTCAAACCGCAGCCTACAATCAGATTTTTTACCTGTTTCATTTTAATATTTCCTGTTTGTTTCCCATTGCCACGCCGTATTGATAATATCATCAATTGCGGTATATTGCGGCATCCAGCCGAGGACTTCCCGCGCTTTACGGTTATCGGCGAACAATTTTGCCGGATCTCCCGGACGCCGCGGCGCATATTCTACCGGACATCTCCAGCCGCTTACCTTTTCCGCTGCGGTAATTATTTCGCGCACACTGATGCCGACACCGGTACCAAGATTGATGCAGCCGCTGTAAGAATTCAGTTTTTCCAAAGCCAGCCGATGAGCAACAGCCAAATCCTCAACATGAATGTAATCGCGGATGCAGGTGCCGTCCGGCGTATTATAATCGGTACCGAAAACTCGGATTGTTTCCAACTCGCCGTTTACGGCTTTCAGCACCAGAGGGATCAGGTGAGTTTCCGGCTCATGACTTTCGCCGATCATACCGTCTGACGAACAGCCGGCCGCATTGAAATAGCGCAAAGAAATATGTTTTAGACCATACGCTTTTTCATAATCGCGAAAGATCTCTTCAATTATAAGCTTGCTCCGTCCGTACGGATTGATCGGTCGTTGCGGATGTTTTTCATCAATCGGCAAATATTGCGGCTCGCCATAAGTGGCGCAAGTGCTGGAAAAAACGATTTTATCAACCGCAAATTCGCTCATTACATCTAATAAATTGAGTGTTCCCGTCACATTGTTTTTGTAATATTTCTGCGGATCGGCCACACTTTCGCCGACATAGGCAAACGCGGCGAAATGAATCACCGCTTCGGGATTAAATTTACGAAAAAGGTTTCTTAAAGAATCTTTATCAAGCAAGTCTGCCTTTTCAAAAGCAGCTCTCGGGTCAACAGCTTCGCGATGTCCGTAAACCAAGTTATCGGCAACCGCACAATCGTATCCGCGGTCAAGTAAATGCCGTAGTGTATGAGAGCCGATATATCCGGCACCTCCCATAATCAGTATCATCAGTACTCCCCTGAAAAGTCACGTTTTATAGTTTGGGTACGGCGGAACTTAAAACAGTTCCGCTCCCTGTTTATTCTGCAGCAACGGCTGCCGGCATAATCTCATGTCTGAAATAGTCGATTGTTTTATCCAACCCTTCTTCCAGACGAATTTTAGGCTCCCAGCCAAGTCTGCTTTTCGCCAATGTGATATCCGGACGCCGCTGGGTCGGATCGTCACTCGGCAAGGCCTTGTAGACCACTTTCGAGCGGCCGCCCACTTTTGATACAACCATTTCCGCCAGTTCTTTAATTGTAAACTCGCCCGGGTTGCCGGTATTGACCGGCCCCTGAAAATCTTTCGGACTGTTCATCATTCGCACCATTGCTTCAATCAGATCATCAACATAGCAAAAAGAACGGGTTTGATGACCGTCGCCGTAGATGGTGATATCCTCGCCTCTCAAGGCCTGACAGATAAAATTGCTGACAACACGGCCGTCGTTCGGATCCATATTGGGACCATAAGTGTTAAATATACGGATAACTTTGATATCCACGCCTTCATGACGCCAGTAGTCGAAAAACAAACTTTCGGCACAGCGTTTTCCTTCATCATAGCAGGCTCTGATACCATTAGGATTGACATTACCGCGGTAACTTTCCACTTGCGGATGTACCAGCGGTTCGCCGTAAACTTCG
>CABUAP010000040.1 GCA_902489675.1 uncultured Azospirillum sp.
GGCTCCGCATTTGTATTTGAAATGTCCTCTGCTGCGGTGCCTGCAGACAATTCCGTATTGTTTGACAGTGCGTTGTTTTCAGATTCGGAAAGCATGGCCGAAGCATATATTTTGTCGGAAGATGTCGAGAAAATATCGGTTTCGCCATATGTTTCTTCTGCTGACATCGGCGAGTCGTTTAAGTTTGCGGTTTTTAAAGGTTGGGTGTTGTTAACTTGTGCAGCGGCGGAATATTCCAACGGAATGTCTGCCGCATCTTCAATCGAGTTGATGCGAATGCCGTCTTCCATATCGTCAAAGACAAACAATCCCTTGTCAATAAGAATATCTCTCCCGCCTGTTCTTGGTGCCGGCGCGGCAAGCGAAAGCGTCTTTACCGGTGTGGAAGCAGAATAGTTAACGGTTGGCGCTTCGTGTTGAAAGAAAAGTGCGATGTTTTTTTCGGGAATGGATACTTCCGTGTTTTTTTGTTTGTCAGAAACGGCAAACAATCCGTTGACTGCCCATATGGTGAACAGAGAAACAGCAAAACTGTTAACAAATATTTTAAAAGTCTTTTTTCTCATTAACTTGACCCCTCTAATGGTTAACAATAAATTAAAATAAGAGAATTGGCAAGTAATTATTCGCGGAAACTTAAATTTTGCCGCCGTGACGGCAAAAAGAGATATTGTAAAGGTCGTTTTTGTGTCGTGCGCCGGCATATACATAAGTCGGGCGGGAGAGTCGATTTTGCGTTCAGAGTCTGTGTTTTTTATTGTCCAAAATAGCGATGTTTTAACTATGAATTTTTTGTTACAGGGAAAAATATCGATTAAAAACAATGCGTTGTTTGAAAGCGGTGCGATGTGATAATGCTGGTAATTTTGGAAAAAATCAGGTATTCTAAAAATGTATAAGTAAAGCACTTTTAATTAATTAAAGGAGAAAAACTATGCAATTTGTTAAAAGAAATATCTGGACGCTGGCTGCGATGGTTCTGTTTGTAACCGTTGCTATGGTTGGCGATGCCGCGGCGGTTGACGGCACCAGCTTGATGACTCAGGCGAGCAAGAAGGTCTCTAACGTATTTGAAGCCGTTAGAACGATCATCTTCATCCTGGGTGGTTTCGGTCTGGTTGGTGTTGCCTTTGCTGCTATTTTCGGTAAAGTAAACTGGAAATGGTTTGCCGCTTTGGCCGTTGGTCTGGCTATTCTGGCTGCTGCAAACGCGGTTGTTCAGTATGCTGCCGGTTCCAAAGCCGGTACGGGCGTAACCGATACCTTCGGTGTATAGTCCGCCGGTGAATTAACCAATCGGGAGGGCTGGCAGAAGTTTTGGCTAGCCAATGACAGCCCTCCTATTTTACTACTAACAAAAGAAGGAAAAAGAAGATGTTGTACGTAAAATTAAAGAAAATAATAATATTTGCATTGGTTGCGTTCTTAGCTTCTTCAATTTTATTTGCAACCAATTCTTATGCTGCATTGTTTGGAGATTTGACGAGTAAAGGGGCCGAAATCTTCAAAGGAATGCGGGAGATCATCTATGCTGTCGCCGGGTTTGGTATCGTGGCGATTGCTATCGGTGGTTTTTTTGGTAACTTCAACTGGAAATGGCTCGGAGCCATCATTATCGGGCTGATGGTCATCGCACTGACGGCCGGTATCATCAACTATATGGTGGAAGATACGGTTATTACGCCTTCAATGATTACGGATACTTTGATCAGCGGTAATGACTCAGGGCTGAAAAAATAGTTGAAACAGAGATTTTAGGAGGGTGCTATGCAAAAATTCAAAATGAAAAATAGAATGTCTGTATCTCTGTTGATGCTGTTGACGGCGCTGTTCGTCTGCTTCAATCCGGGAGATGCTTTTGCGGATCTGTTGGGGTGTATGAAAAATGAGGCCGGGCAGGGAATTTTCAAAACAATGGCGTGCAAAATCACGACAACATTGTTTGACATCCGTAAAATTGTTTATATTCTCGGCGGTTTTGGGCTTATAGCCTTTACCTTTGCTGCTATTTTTAACAAAATCAGTTTTAAGCATTTGGCCAATATTGCGCTGAGTTTGTTCCTGCTTTCCATGATCACGCCGTTTATTGAGTATTTTACCCAGGCGCCTGGTGCTAAGCTGACTTACGGCAGTTTCCTGCAGCCGGATTTTACGGAAGCTGACTATTCGATGACTTTCGGCGAATGCGAGGGCGGCGATTGTCCGGTTTCGACGACGGTTGCGGGCGGAGCTGTTGCCGGACAGCGGCAGTTTGGGATTGGGCGGATCTGGCAGCGGTGGTCTGGTAGCCGGTGCCGATGGTAAGGTTATGCCTTCTCTGTCAGGCGCAGGCTTGCCTTCTATCGGAGCTTCGACTGATATTTCAAAAATTAAGCTTGATCCGATTGCAACAGGCGGGACCGAAGTAGATACCAGAACCGGTTGGCAGAAGTTTAAGGATACGATCAAAACCGTTGCTCAAGAAGGTGTAAAAGCCTACAATACAGCCAGTACCGTTATTTCTGCGGCCGGCAGTGTGTACGACGCGGTTGACTCTACGGTCAAAGGCGTTAAGGGAGCTGATGGCATTGGCGGTATTATCACGGCCGGCGTAGGTGCCTTTGACAACTTCACCACCGCGACCGGCGCCATTACCGGTGCCGCCGGAACGATCGGTACCAATTACACCGACAAGGAAGGCGAAAAAGGCCTGGGTGAAAAAGTGGATGATTTCTTCAAAGGCAAAAACAAAGGTGCCAATGAAGGAAAAGAGGTTACTCAGGATCTGGGAACCATCAACGGTACGGCCAACGGCATAATGGATATCCCGAACGATATCAAAAACATTTTCAGGTAATGTATCGTTAAAGTCGGAAAATGCCGCTCATTCTCCCGGGGCGGTATTTTTTTTAAATGAGGTTATATTAGTTTTTTACAGATTCCCCTCCCGTTAGAATGGAGGGAAGATTTAGGTATCGTTCGACGCTGCAGCCCTAAATGGCGTTTTAAGGAAGGGGTGTTAAGCGGAACCCTCGGTTTAATGAGAGATGTTTATTCAACGATAAGAAACAACGGAAAGGTCATAAGGCTTGTCAACTGATACGAGCTTTTTTGTTGCATAAAGAAAACTTTTCTTGTAGAATCGAAAAAAAAGGATGGATTGAAATGCGTGAACCTGTATTAAAAGCCGTAGCCAGTCCCCCAAAGATTTTGTGGGGGCCGTTTTTGCCGGTGCTGCTTAATCTCGGCGTTCAGTTTCCGATTATGTTCGTGTCAATCGGCGCTTTCGAGATTAACCCGATTATCTTTGTGGCCAGCATTTTGCTGGTGCATGGCCTTATTGTTCTTTGGGGAACAAAGGAGCCGCATATTTCCAGTATGATTCAGGCCTTCGGGCAAACTTATCGTGTAACCAAGAATTTGTATAAAACAAAGGGGAATAAATTTGCACCCTGATTTTGATTTTTTCAGCACATTTGTACAAGGGCTGAGCGCTAAAGAAGTTATTGTTGCGGTGATTGGTTTTATTTCGGCCGCAGCTTTTGCCGGTTTGTGGGTCACAAAACTCGGGCACAGTATTCTGCCGCAGCCGAGCGAGTCTAAAGTGGCCGATTTTTTGCCGTTCAATAAACTGATGTCAGACGGCATGACGATCCGTTGTTATAACGGGTCGTTTGCCCGCGTATTTAAAATTGAAGGGTTGGATCTGGCTTTTGCAACCGAAGAAAAAAATATCTCAATGTTGGAAGCAAGAAAATCTTGGATTGACAATATGTCCGACTTGCAGGTAACCTGTCGTGTCATTACGTTGCGCGAACGGATTCCGCCTGATGAAATTATCGGCACATTTGAAAATCCGCTGTTGGAGCAGGTGGCATATACTTGGCAGGGGACGCTGAATCGGGTGTATAGCAACTCGCATTATGTGGTGATCTCGATTCCCGATCGCCCCGATGCTTTGAAAGATTTGAACTATGCTTCGCAAACGTTGATGGCAACTTTGAGCGAATACGGTGTGCGCGCGATGTTTGAAAGTGAAGACAGCCAGCCTAAAGACAGCCCTTTTCATGTTTTTAGTCGAATTTGCAGCCCTGTTTCCCGGCCGGATCCCAAAGTTCGCAATGCCGAAGGGGCGATGTTGAATGAAATTTTGACGGCGGATCATATTCATTTTACCGGAGAAAATGGCATTATTAAATTTTTCTCCGGTGATCAGGAAATGTATGCCGTTACCATGGGGCTGCGGACGTCCGGCGATTTTATGGACGAGTCTATGATCGTGTCGCTGCTGGCGATCGACTGCGAACTGACCATGCTCCATAACATCAAACCGATTTTTAAACCGAATGCACGGGCTTTGCTGTTGCAACAGGCCAATATGGCAAAGATGACCAGTTTTTCCGGCGATGTGATCGCTCAGTATGACGAGGCGTTGTCTTCGATTGAAGATAGCGATGCCAACTATCAGGCGTTGACGGAATATGCGATGACATTGGTGTTAAAAGGTCATAGTCTGGAAGAAATCGATTTTGCCGAGGGTGAAGTACAGCGTATCTGCCGGTTGTTTGGGGTGACGCCGGTTCGTGAAGGCTGGGTCAGCCAAGCCAGTTTCTTTAACCAGTTCCCGACATACGACACCTATCCGCGGACCTATCGCTATCTTTCCAGAGTGGCGGCGGTTGCCGTTTCGTTTGACAAGCCGTCGGAAGGTTTTGCTAAGAGCGACTGGGGGCCGGGCGCCATTTCCGTATTTCGTACCACGACCGGTTCCGGTTATCGCTTCCAGTTCCATGTTTCACCCGAAGAGTCTGCCGTGGCTCATTGCTGCATTATCGGTCCGACCGGTCAAGGTAAAACCACCTTGCTGACGTTCTTGGCCGGGCAGGCAATGCGTCACAAAGATTTGAAAGTGTTCTTTTTTGACCGCCACCGCGGTGCGGAAATTTTTACCCGCGCGGTTAAGGGGGCATATGTCGGTTTTGACGGTGACGAGAAAAATGTGTCGTTGAATCCGTTTGACGCCGCGCCGACGCCTAACAACCGGGCATTTCTCCGTCGTTGGATGAAATCCATTACTATGGTTGACGATGCACTTTCCGAGCGAGAAATCGCTCGCGCGGTAACGACGGCGTTTGACTATCTGCGTCCGGAAGAGCGGGTGATGAGCAATTTGTATAAAAGCTGTTTTTCGCCGACCGGCAATATGCGTCGGGAACTTTTCCGTTGGGTAAATCCTGATCAGTATGGTAAAATTTTTAATGCGACAAACGATAGTTTGGACTTGCATTCGAAACGTTTTATTGCTTTTGACTTTACCCATATTTTTGAAGATGAAACATTGGCGCCGGCGGTTATCAGCTACATCATGCACCGTATTCAGTCCGAAACCGGGGAAACCGGCGTACCTTCGCTGATTATGATTGACGAAACCGCGCCGATGTTGAAACACCCGATGTTCCGAGATTACTTTATCATCGGTTTGCAAGAAGGCCGTAAGAAGCGTCAGGCATATTTATGCGCTTTCCAGCAGCCGAATATTATTGACCGATTGGGAGTGGGTGAGGTTATCCGCGGCCAATGCCAAACGGTTATTTTCTTCCGCAATCCGCAGGCGATGCCGGAAGATTATGTCAACTGGAATTTAAATCAGCGGGAAACGGACTTTATCTTTGGTCGCTCCTATCGGGATTTCCCGTATGCTATTTTGCTTTCCCGTCCGGCAACCGGCGAGTCGGTTATTCTTGACGTTAACCTTGGCGGTCTTGGACCTTATCTGAAGCTCTATAATTCCGGCCGCAAGAATGTTTTGCTGGTGGAAGAATTAATTAAGCAGTACGGGGAAGACAACTTTGTTACAAAATATTTAAATCTTGCCTGAGAATCATAAAATAGATTTATAAAATAGTTTTTTTTTGCTATTATTAAAATGACATAGACCAAGACGGAGGGTGGTATGGTAAATATTAAGCGCGTTGGTGCGGGCATTTTGGGTGCGTTGTTTGTAACAATGAATGCGGAGGCCGGTTTGCCGACCTTTGATGCTGCCAATATTTCCGGAACGGTGAGTATTGTAAAAAACGGTTCCGAGAATTTAAAAGGGATCAGTGATATTACCAATAAAGTCGGCGAATTGAATACGATCGTCGGCGATGCCGCGGCCTCTGTGTCCAAATTTCAGGAACAATACGGCGACGAGATCAACAAAGGGATGGAGTTAGCCAAGAAGGCGATGGCGCGCAAAGCCGAAGCCGAAGCGGCCAAAGCAGCTCATGATGCCGAAGTTCAGGCGCAAAAAGATGCCTATCAGGCCGCTTTGGACAGCGCTGCGGCAGAGCGTGAAAGCCGCGAAGGTGTGAATGAGAGCTACGAAGAACCCGTAGAGGAAGTGGTCGAAGAAGACGTTGCGGCCGAAACGGAAGTTACGGGTACCGCCGCTGACGAATTTACAGAAGAAGAATACGAGGAAATCGAGGCGCCCTCTTCGGCGATGAGTTCTGCCAACCGCGTCTATAATGATGAAGTCGATGTCGAAACCGGTGGCGAAAATCTGGACGGTATTGCTGGTGATGAAGAAGTTGTGCCGACAGCTGACATGCAAGAAAGTGAAGACAACGTAAGAGCCGGTATTGGCGCTGAGGCAACAGAGAGGCTTGATGCTGCAGTTGCGCAAAATACGGCGGCCCCGGAAAAAGTTTCTCCTGTTATGCGTAAGGAATTTGGTCGCCCCGCAGTATTACAGGTTAATCAAGCCGCTGTTTCGACCGGAAGTACGAATGTACAAATGCCGACAACGTCAGAAAATGTTGAGCTGAAAGCGGCAGCTCCGGCGGCGGTAAAGGCTGAAACGCCGATGACTGTTCCGACAACTGTTGCTCCCGTGCAGAGAAGACAGTTCAGAACAGCGCCGCGTCTTAACCGGGTTGAAAAAGTATCGTACAACACATATTATCACCACGAAACGATGGTATTTGCCAGTGCTTCCGATGACGGGGAAGCGGTGGGCAACAGCTATGTCGGTGATGTCTATATCGTACCGATGGCGCAGCGCTGCGAAATCAGTGCCCAGACGTTTATTAATGATGAAAAAAAACGTAACGAATGTGTAGAAAGAATTGTTCGCGAAAATAATGCGGATAACAGCTTTGATTCCAATCTCAGCATGAAAGACTGCCGCAAGATGATTTATAATGCGGTTATTGCCTTGATGGCCGAAGCGACCAATTCCAAATATGAAGCCGCCAACTATAGTGATACGTTGGATGAACAGGATAAGCTGGCTGCCGATTCAACCGATGTTCGCGGTGATTTGACGGTTATTGCCATGAGCAATTATCAAACTCAGCTGCTGTTAAATCGGATTTCTATGAATTTTTCTTCGCAGATCATTCTTGAAACGGCCGAACAGTTATGTGCCGCCCGTAAAGATGTGTTGGGAGATTCCGATTTGACCGAAGAGAGTGAAACCAGTGGAGGAAAATGATGAAAGCATTTTTTACATGGACATTGCTTTTTACTCTGCTGGGCAGCGGTTGCGCTTATGCCGACTTTGAAGCGGTGGAAACAACGCTGGGAAAATTGGAAGATGTACAAAAGCAGGCGCAGAACGTTCAAGAAGAACTGAAAAAAGTTCAGGCCGCTTTGAATGCAGCCAGACAGGGGGATTTCGGTCCGCTAAAAGAAGTAAAAAGCGGTATTTTGAATGACAAGAAGTTTGATGTCAAAATGATTGGACCGATCGCCGAGAAAGTTGGCGATGTTAAGGAGTTGGAGGGGGCTGTCGAAGAAAATATAATTCCGCAGTATACCGACAAAGATCAGGATAAGACTTATTTTATCAATAAAGACACGACCGATGCCATCCGCCGCGAAAACTTGAGCCGGATGTACGCTTATGCCTTTACGCTTCGTACTAATATGAATAAGACGCGGACAGAAAATTCAAATGATGACAAGCCGGTTGAGGCTGAGGACAGTCGTGAAATTTTACAATCTGCGGCAACCAAAGAAGCTATGGAAAACGCCCGTCGTTTTGCTCATATTTGGGATATGCAGTCGGCGATTTACGAATTGCAGCTGATTGAGTTGGCTCAAGAGTTCAGCAACAAGGATAACAGCGAAAACGGTACGGCAGAGGAGGACGAAAAATGAAAAAAAATCTTCTTGGTCTGTTGGCTTTTAGTATGCTTTGCCCGGTTTTTTCTGCCGATGCTTTTCTGTTGCCGCCTTTTAAGCTGGATGCCGGAACAATCGGCAACGAAATTGTTTCTTACGGCAACACCAGTTCGCAAACTGCCGGTAAAGGATTGCAGCAGGCGGCAATTGTGCAAACTGCCATTACCTATGGACAGGGCGCTAAAGAGGCTTATGAGTTTGCTACCAAAATGCTTAACGAGTTTAAGGGGGCAAATCTTAATAATCTTGGCGAAATGCTGGATAAGATGAGCGCTATGGAAGCCGAACAGAGCAAAACCAAGGAAGAGGCTGCCACCCAAGTTGTTGCACTGACTCGTGAAACCAACGCCAAAATTGTGGCTTTGGATGAAAACACGCGTGAGCTAAACCGTAAAATTGTCGAAGACCCGAAAAATATTGAAAAATATCAGAAACAAATCCGTAAAAACGAAAAAGAAAAGAAAAAACTTTCGGAAAAACTGGTAAAAGAAACTCGTCAAATTAATCGAAAAACCGAAAAGAAAATCAGTAGTTTAAATGATCAGATCGGAGAGCTTCGGGGAAAAGCGTCGGAAATGGTTTCCTCGATCGTGACCATTGCAAAAGATTATGATTCGACGGAGGATCTGAACCGTACGGCAGAAACATTGCTGCCGGGTAAGGATACGGAAGTCGATACTCATGTGATTGCCACTTACGGCGCCATTTACCGGGTCAACTATTACCAAGCCATGGGCAAGGCCATGGCGCGGGCGATGTTGATCAAATCGACCTTGAAAAAAGATAATGAAAAAGCGGCTCAAAACAAACTTTCAACGGCAGAGTTTGAGAGCCTGGGCGGTTCAGTCGGTGCCTTGGTGCAAATGAAGACCGATAATATTCAGGCTTTGCTGAATTTTACCGAAATTTTGTTGCAGAAAATGCAGTTGGATGTTGCCAAAGATCTGGCGCTGGAAAGTTTTCAGGCGGCAGATCCGGTACAGGCCGCCGGTGACTTTAATTTTGATAATTATCGTTTTACACCGCCGACGGCTGAGGAATTGGAGGTTGCAGAGGCCGCTGAACCTGAAAAACTGCAAAGTCTTGAAAAAGAAATTACGCCAAGCAGCGGTGCCATATTGACGGATGGACGCACCAGCATGACTGCCGGGGCGGAAACGGCCGATGCCGAGGCCGATGAAGCTGAAACCGAAGCCACGGGGGAGAACGAGTGATGAGAAAAAACAGTAAATTTTATCTTGGCATTCTGTTGGTATCGGGGATGCTCGGTATGAGTTCTCCCGCGCATTCTCAGTTGGTTGGCGGGGTAACGTTTGACTTTGCCGGTGATG
>CABUAP010000041.1 GCA_902489675.1 uncultured Azospirillum sp.
CAGAAGGCACCAAACTGAGCTATGAGAGCTGGATTATGGTCAAGGGTATTACCCGTGCCAGCTTCGACAACAAAGTCTCGGTTACTCTCAATGCTACGTTTGATGATGTGGTTACCACTCTGCCGATCAACCATTGGGATATCGGCGATTATCAGACCACCCTTAGTCGCGAGGTCTTTGATCAGCGTACGGAAGGGTTTGTCACCGTAACGGATTCGGTTTTGGTCTATAGGGTGACATTTGCGGAGTTTTCGTTTGATTATCGTTTGGGATTTGAAGTGCCGGTTTATGATGACGGCGTAACCCGACAGGTGATGCCTTACCATTATTACAGCAATCTGCGGGATAACGGCGGTGCGCTGGAAATGGCAGACTCCTATGTCGACGGTGAATACGCTTGGGCTCGTCGAATCTATCGTCATTCGATCTCGGTAGATTTTGGCGGGGAAACGTATGAAGTTTCGGCCGAAGTGACGTTGAGGCGCCAGATGGGTTCGGCTTCCGAACCTTATATCGTTCGCAGTGAGGTTTTGAGTAAGACGGTTGCGGCTAATAGCGTCGGTGACGGATTTTTGTCGTCAATTACGGTAAAATCGCAAATGTCGACCGGAACGGAAGATGAAAGAACCTATACGGCGGAACTTCCGGCAATCAGCGAAAGGTATACCGGTGATGAAATTACGGTCAACGGTTCGATAGCCGATCTGCAGCTTCTGAGTGCGGAAGTTAAGGAAACAAGCCGTTCTTATGAAGAAGGCGGTGATTGCATCACTTTAGAACGTATCAGCGAAAATTGTATTCTGCACTATAATCATTTTGATTTGACCATTCCGTTGGTGCATTACGGCGCGTTGTTTGACAACATCGTTTTGCAGGAAAACATGGCCGGTGTGTCCTATGAGGGGCAGCAGGTTAGTGTTAAAAATGCCGACTGGAATTATCTTGAAAGCGACGGAAATAAAGATCATTATTTCCTGACGCTGACGGTTGAGGTCAAAATCGGTGATTTGAGTGTGGAAGGAACGTACAACGGCTGGTTTGTGTTTGTCAAATAGCCAACCGGGTTCCATATTATAAAAAACACCGCCGTCTTTGTGATGGGCGGTGTTTTTTATTGGTTTTTTGCAGCAGGGGAATCGTTTTTTGCAAATAAAAAACCGCTCTCTGGGGAGCGGTTTTTTTTAAGATAAAGCCAAGCAGCCTATTGGGCGGCCGGTGTCGGAACAGCCGGAGTGTTGGGCATAACTTTGCCGTCCAACTGATATTTTTCGATTTTGGCTTTTGCAACAACATCATTTAAGATGCTGGGCAGCAGTTCCTGAGCCATTCTGGTTCTGATCTGCGGTTCGGCTTCCTGATAAGAAACCGGTTTAGTGTCGCGGATGTCGTCAACAACGATAATGTGGTAACCAAAATTGGTTTTGATCGGTTTTTGCGAATACTGACCTTTTTTCATTCTGAAAGCAGCATCGCCAAATTCGGGCACCATCATTTCTTTAGTGAAATAGCCGAGATCCGGATTTTTTTCTTTTGAATATTTTTTGGCCAATTCGTTAAAGTCATCGCCTTTTTTGATTTTGGTGATGATGTCATTGGCAGTAGCTTCGCTGTCAACCAAGATATGACGGGCTCTCATTTCTTTTTGCGGCTTAAATTCTTTTTTGTACTGATTGTAAAAGTTTTTGACGTCATTGTCGGAAATTTTCTTTTCTACCGTTTGTTTCAAATAAACTTTTCCGGCCAGGTCGTTTTTCATGGCTTCCAGCTGCTGTTTATATTCGGCAGAAGATTCAACGCCGGCTTTTTTGGCTGCCTGCTGCAAAGCTTCGCCGTTGGCCCAGACGGTGACAGCCTGGGGATAGAACTGGTCAAATGTGACCTGATTTTTAATCTGGGGAGCAGATTCATAAGTTTTTTTGATTTCGGCAACGGTGATTTTCTGACCGTTAACCACGGCGGCAACACCGTTTTTGCCTTCGGCGCCGGCCGGCAGCGGATTTAAAATCATGGCTGACAGAACAGCGGCAGCTACATATTGCGTTTTCATAGATAAATACCTCCAAAAAATAACACTAGCTTCATTTATATAGCAAATCTGAAATATTCCAAGTAAAAATTTTCAGAAAGTTTATAACTTCTTTTCAAGCTATTGACTTTAATAAATATAAACATTAAATGTAATGATGACTTAAATATTATCAAGGTGGAAAGTTTATGATAGGCAAAATAGCGAAGGTGTTCTTTGGCAGCGCCAATGACCGTTTTATCAAAAAACAATATAAGACAATTAACAAGATCAATGCTCTGGAGCCGCAGATCGTTAAGCTCAGCGATGAGGAGTTGAGAGGAAAAACGGCGGCGTTCAGAGAGCGGCTGGCGGCAGGAGAAACTTTGGACGATTTGCTGCCCGAAGCTTTTGCCGTGGTGCGTGAAGCCGCTAAAAGGACGCTCGGCCAGCGTCATTACGATGTGCAGCTGATCGGCGGTATCGTTTTGCACAAAGGCATGATTGCCGAAATGAAGACCGGTGAAGGAAAGACCTTGGTGGCAACTCTTGCCGCCTATCTTAATGCTTTGGAAGGCAAGGGCGTGCATATCGTTACCGTTAACGATTATCTGGCCAAGCGCGACGCCGAATGGATGGGGCAGGTCTATCGTTTTTTGGGATTGACGGTTGACTATATTGTACATGGTAAAAACGATGAGGAGCGCCGTGCCGCTTATGCCTGTGACATTATTTACGGTACCAACAACGAGTTGGGGTTTGATTATCTGCGCGACAATATGAAGTTCGCCTTGTCCGATATGGTTCAGCGGCCGTTTAATTTTGCAATTGTGGACGAGGTGGACTCGATTTTGATTGATGAAGCGCGCACACCGTTGATCATTTCCGGTGCAGCCGAAGATTCCTCGGAAAAATATGTGGCGGTCAACAGCATTATTTCCAAATTGACGGAAGCCGATTATGAAAAAGACGAAAAGGCTAAAAGCGTTACCCTGACCGAAGCCGGTATGGAACACGTTGAGCAGTTGCTGAAAGAAATCGGGCAGATCAAAGAAGGCGGTTTGTATGATATGGCCAATGTCGCTTTGGTACAACATGTCAATAATGCTCTGAAAGCGCATAAAATGCAAATCCGCGATGTCGATTATATCGTTAAAGACGGCAAAGTGGTGATTATTGACGAGTTTACCGGCCGTATGATGGAAGGGCGTCGTTATTCCGACGGTCTGCATCAGGCGATTGAAGCCAAAGAACACGTTGCTATTCAGTCGGAAAACCAGACGTTGGCTTCGATTACTTTCCAAAACTATTTCCGTCTTTATCCGAAGCTGTCGGGGATGACCGGTACGGCGATGACCGAAGAAGCCGAGTTTGGCGATATTTATAATTTGTCTTGTATCGAAATCCCGACCAACCGTTCGGTGCAGCGTGTGGATCATCATGATGAAATCTACCGTACGGCAAAGGAAAAATATGATGCCATTATCAATACGATTTTGGAATGCCATGCCAACGGACAGCCGGTTTTGGTCGGTACCACTTCGATTGAAAAATCGGAGCTGGTTGCGGATTTGCTCAAAGCCAAAAGTAATGTGAAATTTGAAGTGCTGAATGCGCGTCATCATGAACGCGAAGCGTCGATTGTGGCTCAGGCCGGCGTTTCGGGGGCGATTACGATTGCGACCAATATGGCCGGTCGCGGTACCGATATTCAGCTGGGGGGCAATCCCGATATGCGGCTGAAAGCTGCCCTGAAAGGCGATGAAACGCCGGAGCAGATCGAGAAAATGAAAGAAGAGATCAAGCTTGAGTGTGAAGCCGACAAAGAAAAAGTTATTGCTGCCGGCGGACTTTATATTCTCGGTACCGAACGCCATGAAAGCCGCCGTATTGATAACCAGCTGCGCGGTCGTGCCGGGCGTCAAGGGGATCCGGGAACTTCCAAGTTTTTCCTGTCGATGGAAGATGATCTGATGCGTATCTTCGGTTCGGAAAGAATGTCGGCAATGCTGCAGAAACTGGGACTGCCGGAAGGCGAACCGCTGGTTCACCCGTGGATCAGCAAGGCTTTGGAAAAAGCACAGCAGAAAGTTGAAGAACGTAACTTTGATATTCGTAAAAATCTGCTGAAATATGATAATGTGATGAATGATCAGCGTAAGGTTATCTATGATCAGCGCAAAGAACTGATGAAAACTTCCGATGTGTCGGAAACAGTGGCGGAAATGCGTGACGAGTATCTAAACGATGTGTTGGCGCCTTATCTGCAGCGCAGCCTGGCACCGAAAGAATGGCCTTTAAATGAGTTGCAGCAAGAGATTTGGCGAGTAACCGGATTTGTGCTGCCGGTTGAGAAATGGGCAGAGGAGCCGGAAATGGATGCCGAAACCATGAGTCTCAAAATCGTTGAAACCGTTGAGCAAAATATTATTGAAAAAAATAACGGAGTACCGGAAGAATTGGTGCGTCTGGTTGAAAAAAATATCCTGCTGCAAGTGATGGATCAACTGTGGAAAGAACATATTGCAACGCTCGATTATATGCGTCACACCATCGTTTTGCGGGCTTATGGGCAGAAAGATCCGTTGAACGAATACAAAAAAGAAGCTTTTAATATGTTCTCGGATATGCTGGATCTGTTGCGGGAAAAAGTTACTTTTCTGACTTGCCGCGCTCAAATTCAAAACAGCAATGAGGATGATTTGCGGCTGCGGGAAAGCAATACCCGGATGCAGGCAATTCATGAAAAGCCGCAAAACCTGGTCGGCGGAAGCGTTGAGTATGCCGCGGAAGAAAAAGAGAAGGCGGTTCCTTTCCAATATGCCAAAACGGAAATTGATCCGAATGATCCGAAGACATGGGGCAAGGTTGCGCGTAATGATCTGTGTCCCTGCGGCAGCGGTAAGAAATATAAACACTGCCACGGACAAATTTTGAATTAACGAACAGCCCCCGGCAATAAAACCGGGGGTTTCCGTTTGTCGAAACGTGAAAATTGCATGAGCCGTTTTAACGGAAATTTTTTGCTTGACTATTGAATTATATCAGATATATTCAGCACAAGTTCAATGAATTTTCATTGTGTTTTTGTAATATTAACCACACTCCGAGGAGTGCCGCCAGTCAGCGAGGGTTCGCACACTGGCGTGCAATAGTTTATAGGTATGATGTATGTTTGAAAGTCTGACTGACAAACTGAGCGGCGTTTTTGCCAAGATCACCTCCCGCGGGGTGCTGAGCGAGAAAGACATTGACGAGGCAATGCGGGAAATCCGGGTGGCCTTGCTTGAAGCTGACGTAGCCCTGCCGGCGGTTAAAGATTTTATCGCCAAAGTGAAAGAAGAAGCACGGGGCGAAAAGCTGGTGCGTTCCATTCAGCCCGGGCAGTTGGTGGTTAAAATTGTTCACGATGAACTGGTCAAGTTGCTGGGTGCGGAAAGCAGCGGTTTGAACCTGAATGTGGTGCCGCCGGCAGTGATCCTGATGGCCGGTTTGCAGGGTTCGGGCAAAACCACCAGTTCGGCCAAGTTGGCCAAGATGCTTGGTAAAAACCGCAAAGTGCTGCTGGCTTCGCTTGACGTCTATCGTCCGGCGGCGCAGGAACAGCTGGAACAGCTGGCGCGACAGATCGGGGGGCACAGTCTGTCGATTGTCAAAGATGAAAAACCGCTCGAAATTACCAAGCGGGCATTGGATGCAGCGCGGAAGGGCAGTTTTGATATATTGATTCTCGACTCGGCCGGGCGCTTGCATATTGATGATGCGCTGATGGAAGAGCTGCAGGCGGTAAAAGAACTGTCAAATCCGGCGGAAACCTTGCTGGTAGCGGATGCGATGATGGGGCAGGATGCTTGCAATGTGGCTAAAGAGTTTAATGAAAAACTCGGTGTAAGCGGAATTGTGCTGACCAGAATTGACGGCTCGTCCAGAGCCGGTGCCGCGCTTTCTATGCGGATGATGGCCGGGGTACCGATTAAATATCTCGGTACCGGTGAAAAGACCGATGAAATGGAAGAGTTCCATGCCGACCGGATTGCCGGCCGTATTCTCGGGCAGGGGGATGTGGTATCGCTGGTTGAGCGCGCGATCGAAAAAGTGGATCGTGACGAGGCCGATAAAATGGCGGCTCGGATGTTAAAAGGCAAGTTTGATCTGGAAGATATGCTTTCACAGTTGCGCCAGATTCAAAAATTAGGCAGTTTGGGAGGTATCATGGGAATGATCCCGGGGCTGTCGAAATTTAAAAATCAGATTGCTGATGCCGGTATCGGTGATGCGCTGATCAAAAAACAGGAGGCGATTATCCTCTCGATGACCAAAGCCGAGAGAAAAAATCCCGATGTCATCAAAGCCTCGCGCAAGAGAAGAATTGCCGCCGGCTCTGGTGTTGAAGTTCATGAGGTCAACAAGCTTTTGAAGCAATATGAGCAGATGGCTTCAATGATGAAAAAAATGGGCAGGGGCGGCGGTCTCGGCGGCCTTGCTTCTATGATGAAAAACGCTCCTTTCGGGAAGTTTCCGGGAGGAATGGGCAACAAGTTTCCGTTTTAGGCCATAAGGCGGAAAATGATTTAATAAAAAACTTTTTTTAGAAAGGAAAATATAAAATGGCAGTTCGTATCAGATTATCCCGCGGCGGTTCCAAAAAACGTCCGTTCTATCGTATTGTGGCGGCCGACCAGAGAGCTCCCCGCGACGGCAGATTTATCGAAAAGCTGGGAACTTACAATCCGCTTTTGCCGCAGGATCATGAACAAAGACTGGTGATCAACGAAGAAAGAGTTAAATATTGGCTCGGTGTCGGCGCCCAGCCGACCGACAGACTGGAAAAGCTGTTTTCCAATCTTGGTCTGGTAAAAGCTCCTTCCTTGCGTGAACAGCCGAAGAAATCGGCTCCGAAAGCCAAGGCTCAGGAAAGAATGAAAGAAAAAGAAGCCGCCGCTGCCGCGAGCGCTGAAGCTGCTTCTTCTGCCGAATAATTTTTCAACATTTAAGGATCGGCTTTTATGGATAACGGACGCAAAATTTGTCTGGGCGCAATTGTCGGCGTACATGGAATTAAGGGTGAGGTGAAGGTAAAAAGTTTTACCGAAACCGATCGCAATCTGGATCGCTACGGTGTGCTTGAGGATCAAAACGGCCGTTCGTTGGAAGTAAAAGTTACCGGGCATTCCAAGGAACTGCTTCGGGTAAAAATTAAGGGAACAGAAGATCGTAACGCGGCAAAACTGTTAGTCGGTTGTCGTTTGTATGCCGACCGGGAAGCGTTGCCGGAGCTGAAATCGGAGGATGAATATTATCAGGCTGATTTGATCGGGCTTGAGGTTCGTTTGACGGATGGTACGGCGGCCGGAAAAATTGCCGGTGTTTACGATTTTGGTGCCGGAGAAATTTTGGAAATCAAAGTTGCCGACGGCGGCCGGCTGGAAATGATCCCTTTTACCCGCGTATATGTTCCGGAAGTCAATATTAAAGACGGTTATATTATTGTCAGTTCGGTTTCCATGCAGTTTGACGAGGATGGTGGGGACGATGGCACTGAAGCTTAAAGTTTATACCATTTTTCCCGAAATATTTCCGGGCTTTCTGGGGTTTTCGCTGACCGGGAGAGCTTTGGAAGAAGGCATTTGGTCTTTGGAAACTGTGAATATCCGGGATTATGCGCTGGATAAGCACGGATCTGTTGACGATACTCCTTGCGGGGGCGGTGCCGGAATGGTGATGCGAGCCGATATATTGGGGCGTGCATTAAAAGCTAACCATAACGGGGGACGGATTTTGGCAATGAGCCCCCGGGGGCTGCCGTTGACGCAGGAAAAAGTGCATGAATTGAGCCGGGAAAGCGAAATCAGCGTTGTCTGCGGACGGTTTGAGGGAATTGACGAACGGGTGCTTGAGGCCTACGGCATTGAGGAAGTGAGCATCGGCGACTATATTCTCACCGGCGGCGAGCAGGCTGCGCAGATTATGTTTGATGCGGTTATCCGGCTGCTGCCGGGCGTGCTCGGCAACGCACAGTCTGCCGAAAGCGAGAGCTTTGAGGATAATCTGCTGGAGTATCCGCAATATACCCGTCCGATCGAGTGGGAAGGACGAACGGTTCCCGAAGTGCTTTTGAGCGGTCATCACAAGAAGATTGAAGATTGGCGAAAAGCGCAGGCGATAAGGATTACCGAAGAAAGACGCCCCGATCTGTTGAAAAAATATCTTGACTCAAAAAGGGTTTAGGCATAGAAAGTAACAAAATATTTTAAGTAAAGGTAACACTAATGAACATTTTAAAAGAAGTAGAAAAAGAGCAGATTGCAAAGCTCAGCGAAGGCAAGAGCCTTCCGACATTCAAGCCGGGCGATACTTTGAAAGTTCACACCAAAGTTAAAGAAGGCGACCGTGAACGTATTCAGGTTTACGAAGGTGTCTGCATTGCCCGTAAAAACGACGGACTGAATTCTTCTTTTACCGTTAGAAAAATTTCTTTCGGTGAAGGCGTCGAACGCGTATTCCCGCTGTATTCTCCGAATATTGCCAAAATTGAAGTTTCACGTATCGGTCGTGTCCGCCGCGCCAAACTGTATTTCTTGCGCGCTTTGCGTGGTCGTTCGGCTCGTATTGCCGACGATCTGCGTGCTGCTCAGAAGGCTAAAGAAGCAGCTGCTCAGGAAGAAAAATAATTTTCGACCTGTATGTTAAAGTATTAAACCCTCTTCTTAGGAAGGGGGTTTTTGCGTTGTATGCTTTGCGTTCAGTTCCGGGATTGTCCGTTAAGGGGGAAAAGCGCCGCTCCGTTTCTTTGATCATAGTCAAACCGTTTTTAGTTCCTGTTTACCGGGAGGATGTTTATTTGGGATGTCGGAGGAAAAAATATCGATCCGGTTTCTTTGAAAAAGGCTTGTTAAAATTGCGTTGAAACGTGGAAGCGGAAATTTTTTGGGGCCTTCGGGAGAGGATAAAAACTGTGCTTCCGATATGAGGCTTTCAGCTTTTAACGAAGGGCAGGGGTTGCGAGTGCCGGGATTTTGTTGATGAAACCATGCAAGAAAGAATGGGATGGGAGAAAGCCGGGAGGAGAGCGCTGTCGGAAAATATGGAGGTGAAAAGCAAAAGCGGGATAGGTTTTGGGATCTTTTCCGCTTTAGTCGTGTAGAAAAACTGCTGTTATAAAGCTGCGGCAAAAAAAGGATCCTTTTTTTGTTATAAAATAAAGAGTTATGATAAGAAGATGCTGA
>CABUAP010000042.1 GCA_902489675.1 uncultured Azospirillum sp.
AAAATATTATATTGATTTTGCTTTTTATTTTTTTAATGTATATCTTAGGTTGCAACTAAAAATATGTAAAAGAATTGCCTTGCAATCGATCGATATTTTGTTTAAGCTGTGCGGCATAGCATTTCCGTGTTCATATGGATTTTTTTTATGAACAATGGGGTGTTTAGCACCCCTCGCCGGGTGCGGGACATTCGAAAGTCCTGGTATAGACGGTGCTTTGAGGATATAGCGCCGTAAGGGATGCGAAGAATTTTGGTTCGCATCTGCATATATCCCCGCTGGGAACGGTCGGGGAGCTTTAAGTGTATGTTCAGGAGCTTCTAAGCTTTAAAGACTTAAAGGTCATTTCTATACATGATTTTCGAACTCTCCGGCCATCTTCCGTACAGGTGGTTTTGGGTGGAGTTTCCAATCAAAACTATGATAAGTCGGGCAAAACGATGGCCTCTGAGTATTGAAAACTAATATGAAGGAGCCTGATATGATCAGTAAACGACAATTAGCCCGAGGCCGTATGCCGGACGGACAACCCAATCCATTAGATGTACATATCGGAAATCGTCTGCGAATCAGACGCGTATTTCTCGGTATAACTCAAAAAGATCTGGCAAAACTTGCCGGTATCAGTCATCAACAAATTCAGCAATATGAAATCGGCGGAAACCGCATTTCCGCACAGCGTTTATGGGTTTTCTCCCGGCTGCTTGATGTTTCTGTTATGTTCTTTTTCGAAGATCTTGACCCCGAGGTGGTCAGCAAAGTGTTCAGTATGCTGCCTGTTTCCGACTTTAGCGATTTGCATATCGAAGAATGCCGGATAGAAGACAGGAACGATATTCAGGAACTGATAAGCTCTTATATGCGGCTGATTCGCAGCCATCGAAAACCATTGGCCGAAACTTTCCTTAAATTGCTTGACGAAGTTTCGCATTCGCCCAATCACGAGGGAGAGATTTCTCTTTCCGCCTGTTTAGGGAATAAAAATGCCGGTTCTAAAAAAACAAGAAAAGGAACCGCAAAATAAATTTTATTGCAGCATAAACTTTCGTCGGTTGAGGTAAATGTTTATTCGCCGTTCTAACAGCAGCCGACAATCAGTCTAAAGCGGCTCAATCCGAACGGTTGTTTCATTTGTCTGTTGATGAGGACGTTAGGATCATGAAAAAGCCTCCCATAGGGGAGGCCTTTTTCTTAGTCTTTTTTATCTTTTAAATCAGGCGCGGTCTTAACATAATTTTCGACCATAATCGCCGATTTCTTAGCCAGCGCCACACAGCCGGGGCCGGCCACGCAGCCGCCTTCGCAGCACATCACCTCAACCATGTTGAAGTCTGACCCTTTGGTCGCATACTGCTTCAACAGTTTGATGCTTGCTTTGTTGAGGCCGTTGATTGCCGTCGGTTTGAAATCTACTTTGCCTTCAACCAGCGAGGCTACCGCGCCGGCAACGCCGCCGCTGATAGGGAACCTGCGTCCCTGAGCGCAAGATATTTTGGCAAATTCCTGCGGCTCGCAGTCGGCCACGTTAATGCCCGAGGCCACCAGCATAGCGCCGATTTCTTCAAATGTCAGCACATAGTCGACGTTAGGATCGTTTTCCGCTTCAAAGCGCTTGGCCAGACAGGGGCCGACAAAGACCGCCGTACATTCCGGCTGTTCTTGTTTCAGCAGCTCGGCGGTATAGTACATCGGTGTGCGGGTATGAGAAACATACGGCTTAATTTCCGGAATATGCAGATCCGCGGCTTTATAGTAAGCCGGGCAGCAGGAAGTGGTCATCAGTTTGTCGCCGTTTTCCATTTTCTCAATAAATTCGGCCGCTTCTTTTTGGGTGGTAATATCCGCGCCGATGGCAACTTCAACCACATCGGCAAAACCGAGTTTTTTCAAAGCGCCGATCAGATTGTTGATGGTACCCGGAAACTGGCCGAGAACCGCCGGCGCCAGCATGGCGACCACCTTTTTGTTTTCATCGGCCAAGAGCTTCAGCACATCGACCATCTGCGACATTTCGACCACCGCACCGAACGGGCAGGACTGCAGACATTTGCCGCAAAGAATACATTTTTCCGGATCAATATGCTCTTTGCCGGATTCGTCTTTGCTGATAGCGCCGACCGGGCAAGCTTCTTCGCACGGAATCGGTACCCGGATCACGGCATGATAGGGGCATACGTCCTGACAGCGCCCGCAGGAAATACATTTGTCGGGATCAATGGTCGAACGTCCGTTGACAATGGTGATTGCCTCTTTGGGGCAGTTGACCTGACAGGGCTTGGCAAAACAGCCGCGGCAGGCGTCGGTCACCAGATAGCGGGAGCGGATGCAGCCCGAGCAGGCATCGGTAATAACCGCCAGCTTGTTAACGGCATGTTCGGTTCTTTCCAATGCGCGTTCGCCGTATTCTTTCAAACTGGTCAGCTCATCGGTTTCGTCTTCGGGGGCAAAGCCCATGCTGGCCATGCAGCGGTATTTCAAAATAGCGCGGTCTTTATAAATGCAGCAGCGGCTCACTTCGCCGCCTTTGGGGCGCAGTTCCAAGGGGATGCGGTCGGCTTCGGCAAACCGTCCCTGCAAAAATTTTTCAACGATTTTAACCAAAATGCGGGTGCGCATCTGATTGGCATTGTTCTTAGGTATCAGCATTAGTTTTCCCGGTTCAAAATTTCTCTTACTTTGTTAACGACTTTTTCAAAATTGGCTTCTTCGATAAGCTCATCATTGACCATCACAAACGGTCCGCGGTTATATTTGGCGGTGGTATTTTTGCAATGATTCATGCAGCGGGCTTCTTCTATTTCGATTTTGTCGGCAATATCTGCCGGCGGAGCAAATTCCAGCACCTGAATCTGAGCCGCTCCCATTACGAAACAGGAAGTTCCGCAGCAAATTTTGATTTTTACTTTTTCCATAAGTTTATTCCTTTACTATAAGTATCTGACCGAAATTTCCTTCAGGTAGCGGTTCTGCAGCAGCCTGAATATTTTTTTGACGATGTTGCGCCTGATTTCGAGCTCCATCGGCAGGCTCGGATCCTGATGGGCAACATTAATTTTGGTGCCGACCACAAAATCAATCTTGTCGCTGCCAAGCAGCAGATTGACCAGACGAACCGATGCAACGTTTGGCTTTCTGTCGATCCCTTCTTTTAGCATACGATACGCATCGGTCAAGGTTAAAATGCCTTCCGTCACCAAATCAACGCCGTCCATGGTTGAAGCCATCGGGATCTCTGTATCGAAACTGGTCTTGTCAATTTCGCATTTTAGGCACAGTTCGCGTTCGATGATGTTGGCGGTGGTGCCTCCGCAGATTGCCACTTTGCCGTCATAGTCGGAAACCAATTCCGCAAATTCGCGGTCTTTGTCCTCGTCAAACGGCGGTCCGGTCAAAACCAACAGTTTGCGCGGAGTGCGAAAATAGATGCAAACACAGCTGATGTCATCGCCGGCCTTGTGGTCAATCTCTTTGTTCAAGGCCTCTTCAACCACTTTTTGCGCCAAAGTCTGCGACGACATATAGGGGTCTTTTTCGAGTTCTTTTAGGATAAACTCGCTGCAGCCTTGTCTTCCCCAGCCAAGCGGATAGCGTTTGTTGCCAAGCCCGGCTTGGGTCACGCCGTCCGACATCAGGATGATGCGATCTTCCGGCTGAGTGGTGATTTGCGAAACGCAGATGGAGCGTTCTTTCCATTTCGGTGAGGAAAATTCCCGTCCTTTAACCGCCGGCAGCCGGTTGTTGCGGATGAATATGTAGCGGGGATTGTCCATCTCAAAAATCCGGGTTTTTCCTTCCAACTCGCTGTCGACAATGGAAAAGGTGGCATAACTGATTTTGCGGATCTGGCAAATCGGCAGCGCGTCCATCATAATCTCCGACGAGCGTAGCAAATCGGTGTTGTCTTCCATAAATTTCATCGCCATCCGGGTGGTCATCGATGACAGAATATTAGCTTTGACTCCGCTGCCCAGCCCGTCGGAAAGCACGCTGATCACCCGTCTTTCTTCGGGAATTTTTTTCGAATAAATGGTGTCGCCGAAACAGTCTTCGCCGTCTTTTTGCTTTTGGTAGGAACCGATGTCAATAAACAGCGAGTTGTTCATTTGTTTTCCTCATAGGATTTAATCGTCTTTTCTACGCTGCTCTCGGATTCGGCGCCGGCATAGTCTTCGGCGATCGAACGCAGCAAAATTTCCGTTTCTGCCATATGTTCGCCGAGAGTACAGGCAATCTGCTGAACGGTAGCCAGATTTTTATGGATGACATCCTTGGCTTTGGCGGCGATTCGCTCTTTTTTCATCTCCATTTTGGTCACGTCTTGGATAATGCCGCCGACGATTTGTTTCTTATCGATATTGAAAACCACTACGTCAAACAACCGGTCGCCGAAACGGACGTGTTCGCGCCGGATATCCTGTTCCAAGTCGAGTGAAGCCGAAAACAGGTTGGTAAAGTCAAGAAAATCGCGCAGGTTTGCACCGCGGAGATTCGCTCGGTCATAAAGATCGGCGTGTTCTTCTTCTGACCAGAAAGTTTCGGCAAATTTGTCATTGTACTCAATGATATTCAAATTGCTGTCGGCAATTACGATCGGCGAAGGGATGCAGCGGATAAGGGCATTGGCCTTGCGCTGAGCCTGATGCTTCATATTGGAAACGCACATTTCCGGTTCGGCTTTGCCGGCAAGCATGGCGCGGGCAAAATTGCGGCAGGTATCGTAACCGCAGCCGCCGCAGTTTAATTCGTCTTCCACACCGTATTTGCCGATAATCGTCAACGCCCGTTTGATTTCCGCTTCGCTGAATTCTTTGTCCGTAACCGTCTTTTCCTCATATTGCATTCGGATGTCGGCCAGCGGTTCCCTTTTGCCGGCCTGATCGGAAAAATCGCTGTTTTTTAATATTTCAAGCCGCTTGTCAAAGCCCGGATTGCGATTGCTCATACAAGGGCCGGCAACACAGCCGCCGTGACAAGCCAGACATTCGATAAAGACCGGCCGGTCAAAATTTTCCGGTTTTAAGCCTGCCAATTCCCGCTTAATGTTCTGGATACCCGATATCTGCATCATATAGGCGTTTTGGGCGGCCGCGTAAGGTTTGACGGTTTCGATCATGCCGCCCTCAATCGGGTAGGCGGTGCCTTCTTCTGCCTTGGTCATCACAAATTTGTCATAAACGCTGGTGCGGATTTCTTCGGGGAAAATACCGGCTTCCCGGAACCATTGGCGGATATCGCCGAAACTAAGGCTCAAACTCAACAGGTCGGGATGGGCGTCGGCCTCAAGTTTTTTGGCAATGCAGGGACCGACAAACACCACTTCAATTTCGCTGCCGAGTTTGTCTTTCAGCATCCGGCAGTGCGCCAAAAGCGGCGACGAAAGCGGCGTCAGATGCGGCGTCATTTCCGGCAGATATTTGCGCACATATTCAACCACTGCCGGGCAGGCGGTTGAGATCAACAGTCCCGATTCCTTTTCTCCGAGCATCCGGGCAATATGGGCGGAAACTTCCTCGGCGCCGGCCGCTGTTTCTCCCACCCCGCGAAAACCGAGCCGGCGCAGGGCGGCGATCATATTTTCCGCCGGCAGGCCGCCAAATTCGGTAATCCAGGACGGCGCCAGCGAAACATAAACGTCTTTGCCCGATTCGATTAAATGCTTGGCTCGCGTCAGGTCATTGCGCGGCTGTTTGGCCTTGGCCGGACAAACCCGGTAACAGGTGCCGCAGGCAATGCACAAATCGGGTACAATCTGGGCGCTGCTGTCTTCAATCTTGATTGCTTTGACCGGGCAGCGGCGGACGCATTTGTAACAGTCCATGCAGTTGTTTTTGATTGTATATAAAGGATATTCGCGGTCAGACATGATTTTGTTCCCGGTCGGTTATTTGCGGAAGTTTTTTTCCAAAATGTCAAGCAGAGTGCCGTTATCGACATTATGATATTCCACCCCGTCGATGGTGATATTAGGGCCGGCGGCGCAGCGGTTGCAGCAACGCAGTCCGGTCAGTTCAACTTCGGCTTCAATATCGTTTTGTTCCAGAAAATTTTGGATCAGCTGGAGGTTTTTGGCGTTTCCCCGGGCAAAACAGGAGCTGCCCATACATACTTTGATAACGTGTGCCATGCACATTTCTCCTTTTTGGAAAGTCTGTATCTGAAAGTATAGCCGAGGATGCAAAAAAAACAACAGTATTTTTAGCTAAACCCGGTACATAATTTTGCTTAGATACAACCCGCCGGCCGGCGCCGTCGGCCCCGCAGCCCTGCGGTCACAGGCCGCGAGAATGGTTTTGATGTCTTCGGGTTTCAGATGTCCGTCGCCCACCATTTTCAGCGTGCCGACCATGTTGCGCACCTGATGATGCAAAAAAGAACGGGCTTCGGTATAAAAGAAAATATTTTCCCCTTCCTGCCGGATATCAAGCCGATCAAGTGTTTTGAGCGGCGATTTTGCCTGGCATTTGACCGCGCGAAAAGAGGTAAAGTCATGATGCCCGAGGAGATAAGCGGCAGCTTCGCGCATTTTTTCAACGTCAAGCGGAACCACCACCGGCCAACTGCGGTTTTTGTCAATCACGAGCGGCGCCCGGCGGTTGGTGATCCGGTAAATATAAGCGCGGCCGATTGCCGAATAACGAGCGTGAAAATCGGCCGTTGTCTTTTCTGCCGCCAACACCGCGACCGGCGCTTCCATATTGCGAAGATGAGCGTTCAGCGCTTCCTGCAGTCGAAAAGGATCAACTTCGCGGTTCAAATCAAAATGGGCGACCTGCGCCAAAGCGTGCACGCCGGCATCTGTCCGCCCGGCGCCGTAAACTTCGGTTGTTTCCTGACAAAAAGCTTCAACGGCTTTTTCAAGAAATTCCTGCACACTCGGCCCGTCCAGCTGTTTCTGCCAGCCGAGCAGTTCGGTGCCGTCATATTCAACGGTGATTTTGTATCTTTGTGTCATGCTTAGGGTTTAAGCAACGGCAGAAGCTTTACTTTGGGCAGAAGTTTCATCATGCGCCAAAAGACCCAATTTGTCTTCCACTTCCCAAATAACTTTCAGGGCGTCAAAAGCATTCTCGCCGGAAATGCGCGGCGTTGCCTCACCGTTCACGCAGCTGATAAAATGATTCAGTTCGGCGGTCAACGGCTGGTTGCTCGGGATAAACAGTTGTTCGACACTGCCTTTCAAGCCATAGTTCATCCATTCCGGGATATTTTCCTGATTAACGTAAGGCATACGCCCCTGTGAGTGAACGTTGATACTCTGGCCGATAAAGTCCATATCAATGTAGTTGGTGTCGGTGGTAACCGTCAGGGTACGAACCCGCGCCTGCGTAATGCGGCTGGCGGTGATGTTGGCGGTAACGCCGTTGGCAAATTCCAGCACTGCGGTAATGTAGTCCTTGCCTTCCGGGTGATCGGAAGTTTTGACCGCGGCGGCCTGCACGTTGATAACCGGAGATCTGACCAGCGACTGAATAACTTCAACGTCATGGATCATCAGATCCATAGCTACGTCAACATCGGTAATGCGGCCGGAGGCTGCAGACATTCTCTGTGCCGTCAATGAACGGATTTTAGAAGTATCGGTGAGGATTTTGCTCATCTGCTCAACCGCCGGGTTAAATCTTTCGATATGGCCGACCAAAAGTACGACATTATTTTTCTTGGCGGCATTGATCAGACGCAAACAGCCTTCCTCGGAAGTGGCCAGCGGTTTTTCCATCATGCAGTGAATACCTTTGTTCAAAAAGAATTCACCGACATCGGCATGGGTGACGGAAGTGGTAACGACACTGACGGCATCCACGTTTTCGGCAACTTCTTCCATACTGGCAAAAGCCTTGATTCCAAACATTTCAGCGGCTTTCTGCGCAGCTTCCGGGAAAATGTCATAAACGCCGACCAGTTCGACATTCGGCAGAGATTTGTAAGTTTTAAGGTGATTTCTGCCCATCATACCGGCGCCGATAACGGCAACTTTAATTTTAGCCATACTGAAAATCCTCTTTTTTTGAGTTGAAAACACAATCTGCGCGCATATATATCATACTTATTTAAAAAATACTCCTAACATCTTGTTACAAAATGTTACAAAAAAAATCCCACAGCTGCAAAAGCCGCGGGATTTTTTGTGAGAGGCTTTAGAACAGGTTATTCAACCCATTTTAAAACTTTAATGACTTGTTCCATCGAAATTTCTGTTTCTTTTCCATTAAATGAAAAAGAAAAACACTGAGAAATCAGAGATCCGTACATATCGCCGATTCCACCGCCCACACCTGAAAAATCATGCTGGTAAAGGAATTGAAGATCACCGATCGTATAACCTTTATCTGTAATGTTTTCATAATCGGCATATGGCAGTTCCGTACGAATATCTCCGTCTTCATAAACGGCTTTCTGGTAAAAAAGACTGCTTGCAAAAGTTGCACCGCCGTCGGGACAATCCCATACGCAGCTGACGGTCCTTTTATAATCATACACCGTCAAATTATCGACAGTATTTTGACCAAATTCTTGTTCACCCAGAATTTGAAATTTAACGTCTATTGTCGGAAAATAACGATATTCGATATAAGAAACCGTATCTCTTTTCGGTATTTCAACTCTGTGCTGTAACAGAGTAGAAATAGTAAATTCCTCGATTCCGCTCAAAAGGCGTTCTTTTCTGATTTTAACCCAAGATGTTATGTTGTCGTTATCATCGGTTATAATCCCTTGATCAATAACTTTGGCCGAAATCAAAGTATCGGCCGTGCCACCGATCAGCTTTTGCAGGATAACATCTGCTTCAACAATATAACTTTTGTTGTTAAATTCGACTTCAATAGAGTGTAACATCCGTTTACGCTGGTAAATTAACGAATCTCCCAGATTCAGATCTTCCATGTCTTCCAGTCTTCCGCCATTGCTGACAATATTTCCGTATCGATGGTACGGCATATTGTGTTTAGTTACGCCGTCATCATAAACGGGTACTTGAAATGTCAACTCATAATCGAAAGAAAATCCTTCGTAGGTGACATGGTAGACCAGAATAGAATCCGTAATGGTTACAAATCCCTCTTTACGGCTGTCTCCGACTTTATAACTGATGCTGTTTTGTTCTTCACCGAGTTCAAAACTGCGAACATCAATTTCATTGTGAGGCAGCCCTAATTTGTTGTTGAGAGTAACCGAGACTTTGTTGTCGAAGCTGGCGCGGGTAATACC